>JACCWN010000027.1 GCA_013697625.1 Legionella sp. | reverse complement strand
ATTTCACCATCAAACATGCGCTCAAGCAAACGCTTTGATAATGTATTAAGCAAACCATCCCTTCCGAACACATCCTCTTGGGTCTTGGCTGTTCCTATCATTTCATCTAACATCTCATCTGTAATAGCCATATTACTATCCTTAGTGCTTGGTAATATACCGATAGCGCGATATTACCGGATTATGGCTACTTACACACTTAAAATGACAGGCCCCTCTTTATGAAGATGTCCGTTACTGAGCAAGTAATCTATTTCTTTTATCTTGCTTTTGGGTTTAATCTCTTTGTTCATATGCCTACCCATAGAGGTTAAATCCAATTTGCTCCACTCATAACGCTAGATACCGCTGCCATTACTGACTTTAGTTTTCCTTTATGTTTAATTGCACCTGATTTATATAAAATATTATGTAATAATTCTGGGTGTTGCATGAGGTTCCTTGTCTTATAAGTTCTTCAGAAAATCCTATTTGATCATAAGTCATCATGTACACAACTTCCTTTTTTAGCTCGTTTTTTGAGCAAAATTATCCCGAAATTATTGTTCAAAAATTGTGTGGATTACTTAGCCCCAAACCCTCACCCTCATCCCGCGAAGAATATTATCATACTACTCAAACTTCTAGCGCGGGAGAGGGGGCAGATCGAAGTAAACTGAAAAATCAGTGCTCAGATTAAGATTTTGAAGACTTCAATAAAACTTTAGGGACCTTACCTAATAATCCTCGTAAAACTCTAGGAATATTAGCACTAAAAAATATTTACAGTCCCCCTTAATTTCCTTAGTATACACTTTGATTTTTGTTAAACTTTACAGGATTACTCAATGAAAGCGGTAATTTTAGCAGGAGGACTTGGTTCACGTTTAAGTGAAGAAACAAGTACTAAGCCAAAACCAATGGTCGAGATAGGAGGCTATCCAATTTTATGGCATATCTTAAAAATATACTCTTCATTTGGAATTAATGACTTCATAATTTGCTTGGGTTACAAAGGCTATATAATTAAAGAATACTTTGCAAATTATTTCTTACACATGGCAGATGTCACCTATGATCTTAAACAAAATACGATGGAAGTACATCAGAAATTTGCAGAAGATTGGAAAATTACACTAGTCAATACAGGCGATACTTCTATGACTGGTGGCAGATTAAAAAGAATAAAACCTTACCTTGGTGATGATGATTTTTGTTTTACTTATGGAGATGGCGTGGGGAATATCGATATTAATGCAGCCATTGAACTTCATAAAAACAAAGGTACCTTGGCAACAGTAACAGCCGTGTTACCGGATGGTCGTTTTGGTGTTATTGAACATGAAAACAACTATGTAAAGGGATTTTATGAAAAACCAAAAGGAGACGGCAATTGGGTCAATGGTGGTTTTTTTGTTTTATCTCCTAGAGTGCTTGAGTACATTGCTGATGACAATACCACATGGGAACAAGAACCAATGCAATATTTAGCGAGTGACAACCAAATGTCAGTTTATTTCCATGAAGGTTTTTGGCATCCAATGGATACATTACGTGATAAAAATTATCTAGAAAGTTTATGGCAAACCGGCACGGCACCTTGGAAAACATGGGCATGAAACCATCATTTTGGAAAGATAAAACGGTTCTTATAACAGGACATACTGGCTTTAAAGGTAGTTGGTTGAGCTTATGGTTACAACAAGTAGGTGCTAAGGTTATTGGTTTTTCCTTAGACCCTCCTAGCGAACCTAATCTATTTACATTGGCAGATGTGGCAAAAAACATGATCCACATTCACGGAGATATTCGTAAAATAGACGATTTAAAAAAAACCATTATTGAACATCAACCAGATATTGTTTTTCACATGGCAGCACAATCTTTAGTGCAGCATTCTTATCAACACCCACTTGAAACTTATGAAACAAATGTATTAGGAACCATCTATATATTTGAAACGCTGCGATGTTCTAAAAATACTCGAGTCATCATCAATGTCACTTCAGACAAATGTTATGAAAATTTGGGAAAAAATGAAGGCTATTGTGAACACGAAGCATTAGGTGGGTATGATCCTTATAGCAATAGTAAGGCCTGTGCTGATTTGGTAGGGGCAGCCTTTAGACGAACATTTTCTCTCCCCATAGCTTCTGTTCGCGCTGGGAATGTTATTGGCGGTGGTGATTGGGCAAACAATAGGTTAATTCCGGATGTGATGCGAGCTTTTATGCAAAATAAACCCATACAAATCCGTCATACCAATGCCATACGACCTTGGCAATTTGTATTAGAACCCTTGGATGGTTATTTAATACTAGCTGAAAAACTTTGGGATAGTCCATGCGATTACACCGATGCATGGAACTTTGGCCCTTCTGAAGAAGATGTTCAACCTGTTCAAGTCATCGTAGAACGTTTAATTGAATTATGGGGGGAAGGGGCCAGTTGGGTTCAAGATAAAAATATCTATGCCCATGAAGCCCAAACTTTGCGTTTAAACATATTAAAAGCCAAAACAAAATTAGGATGGAGCCCTAAATTAACCATTCATGATGCCTTAGGTAATGTTGTAAATTGGTATAAAGCTTGGCGAAATAATCAAGATGTACGAGAAGTAACTTTAAAACAAATTGAGACTTATATGCAGACCTCTGTGCTGGACAAAAAATCACATACCGCTCATTTTGAAGATAGTGTAGAAATCTGCAGTTTATAAAACCAAGGCCCAATGTCCACATCATAAGCCGAAAAAATTTATTGATAGGATCATAGGTTGAGCCTTCGCTCAAGAATTTGAATTCTTCACTTTGCAGATTTAATCAAAATTGTCTAACAAAAAAATGTAACCCTAGACATTTACTTTTGGGCCATCATATCAATGACGCGGTCTGAAAATGCAACTTCTTCTTGAAGACTATGAGCACGCTGATATTCCCCTGAAATAGATAATTCAGGTAGAAACATATCAACTAATAAATGTCGAGTTATACTCGAATTAGATAAAAGTGGATGTACTTGAGAAAGAAGCGCTTGTTGTGATTTCTTTAATAATGCATCAGCTTGCGCACTTAAATAAACAACATCTAACCAATTAGTTATATTCAATGGCCACTTCTCTGACTGGCTTGGTTGGCTAATCATTTCAAAAAAATCTGAGAATACTGCCGGCAATGGATACATTCCCAACCATTCATTTTGTAAGATCTTTCCATTCATTGATAAAAAACCGGGCTCTGAAGTAAAATCAAGTATGATTTTTTCTTCATTAACAGAAATTTTTCTTTTCCTATTATCTGCTCTCCGAGAAAGGTGGATTTTTATATTTTTTGATTGTGATACTAACTCTACAAGTACACTTGAATTAACATCATAGGTGACATTTCTCAATTCTAAAATGTCCTCAGGCCATAAAAAATTTATTATAGAATAGCAATGTTGAAAACTATCGTACATCAAAGGCGTGTAAATATCTCCATATTTTTGTTCACCCATTCTCATCTCTGAAAAGGGATCCTCCCAAATAAGGCTGATTGTGTGAACAGACACATGTGTCAAATATTTTTTGAATTCATTTAAATAACTTGCATAAATAAATTCAAAATTCACGCCTACAACCACACTATTCTTTTTTGACAGTGAGATTATTTCCCTGGCTTCATCAGGGCTCAAACAAAAAGGTTTTTCAGTTAGAACTGGGATTTGTCGCAGTATAGCTTCTTTTACGGTATGTCCATGCAAATGTGATGCATTTGCAACAATAACGGCTTGAGGAGTATATTCCCAAGCCAAAGATTCCTCTTGTACTATTTTAACATGTAAGAAGTTTTGTGCCTGCAACCAAATAAGATTCTGTGCATACCCATGTCTGCAAACCCAAATAATTAATTTAAGGTGCGGAAAGGATTTTGAGAGAACACCCAGCAACACTCGACCCCATCTTCCTCCACCAAAAACACATATGGTATCCATCTAATCCTATTTCGAGATTATTTTGAATTCTGGTAAAGGAAGGATAAATTTTGATCTCAAACCTCGTGCTCTCAATTGTTCCATGATTGGATCAGCATAATGCCAGGCTAGTAATAGTACATAATCCGGTTGATCATCAATAATGCGCTGGTTATTAACAATGGGAATATGAGTCCCAGGTAAGTATTTCCCTAATTTAAGAGATGAACTTTGTTCACCTAAATAAGGTAAAAGATCAGGGCCGATTCCCGCAAAATTTAACAAAGTACTGCACCGGCCAGGACATGAATTGCCTACTATACTGAGCCCTTCTCGTTTGCATTTAAGAATAAATTCTAATAACTGATTTTTTAAATCTGTGGCTTTTTGGCAGAATGTTTTATAATAATCTGAATTTAACAGACCTATTTTATCTTCTTTAAGTAGAAGTTCATTGACAGAAGACTTAGGTGTGTGGTTTTTACCCTTGCCAACCGTAACACGGATGTTACCCCCATATCGTGTTACTTCAATAGCATCTACTACTGTAAAATCATAATAATTAAAAAGGGTGATTAAAGAGCGCAATGAATATGTTCTGAGGTGTTCATGATAGATTGTATCAAATTGTAATCGTTCCATTACAGGAACAATATAATGGTTTTCAAGAACGAAATATCCATCATCTGCTACCATTATTTCCAGACCTTCAATAACATCACCCAAAGTTGCCATGTGGGCAAATACATTGGTTGCAGTTACTAACTTAGCTTTACCAATGGTTTTGACAATTTGATGGGCTATGGTTTGATCAAAGGGAGCATGAATGGTTTCAATGCCAGCATCATTTGCAATTTGTGCAATGTTGGTAGGTTCCACACCAATAACTCGCATGCCGGCTTTTTTAAATCCAGTCAATAGCGTTCCATCATTCGAGCCAATATCGGACACCAAACTATCTTGTGGTAAATTTAAATCACGTATCAAATCCAATGCCATTTGATTTTGATAGGACGCAAGTTCTTGAGTAACCCCTGTACGATAAGGGTAATTTTGATGATATACCACATCGCCAGGTACTACATAATCAATCTGAGACAAAGTACATTGCTTACACCATACTTGGCGAAGCGGGTAAAAAGTTTCGGGTTCATGCAACTGAGTTTGAGTTAGCAAGGTGTCGCAGAGGGGTTGATGTCTTAGGTCAATTACCAGCTCTAAATCTTCAGCTCCACATACCTGGCAATGATATTGCTGGCCTGGGGAAAGATTATGATTGGGCCTATTGCTTACCTCTGATTTAAAAGACACTTTCTTCCTGATATTGATTATATATAGATGGTGGGCTATGATAACGTCAAAATATCAATGAAACAAGAAGTTACAAAATGTTTACAGTGGATAATTTAAAAAAAACAAACAAACAATGTACAAATCACGCTCGCCCTCCTTTAATTTCCATCATCATTCCTGTTTTCAATGAAGAGCGCAACATTAAACCAACTTATGAAGCTGTTAAGCGGGTGTTTGAAATAGAGTTACAAAATAAATATGATTTTGAAATATGTTTTACCGATAATCATAGTTCGGACAACACATATCAAGAGCTGCAGTTTATTGCCCAAATGGATAACAGGATTCGTGTTGTTAGATTCATTCGGAATTTTGGTTTCAATAAATCTTTACTAACGGGCTATAGATTGGCCAGAGGGGATGCTGCAATTCAATTAGATTGTGATTTACAAGATTCACCCTCTCTTTTTTTAGTTATGCTTAACCATTGGGAAGAGGGCCATGATGTCGTAGTTGGAAAACGTATTAAACGCGAAGAAAATTATCTTCTTCAAGGAGCAAGAAAGATCTTTTATCGCTTCCTTAGTCGAATATCAGAGGATAACTTAGTAATTGACGGCGGTGATTTTCGTTTGGTTGATCGATCTATTCTAGATAAATTACTTTTAATTAATGACGCAACGCCTTATGTTAGAGGTTTGGTTTCAAGTATAGCAACTAAACAATTTGTTTTCCCTTACGAACGTCAAATTCGAAAACATGGCAAAAGTAAATTTCCAGTAATACGATTATTCGGGCTTGCTGTTGATGGCATTGTTAGCCATTCGATACTCCCGCTACGTTTGGCATCTTTAACAGGCCTGATTGTGGCTGTTTCAACATTTCTTTTAGCTTTTTTATATTTGATTGGGAAATTATTTTTTAATTTGAATGCGCCCTGGGGTTTTTCAACCCAAGTTATTTTAGTGCTTTTTTCTATAACTCTTAATGCAATATTCTTAGGCATCATCGGAGAATATATTGGGCGTATTTATAAACAATTGAGGCACCATTCCTTGACCGTGGTCGAGAGTACCATAAACATGTTAAACCCAGTCAAAGAAAACAGATTATGAAAAAAAAAATAGTTCCAGAGATGGATGCAGTAGCAGAATTTGACCTTTATCGTCATACATACTCAGAACAAATTAACGAATCATTGGCTTTTTTAGGCCAAGAACACGGTTTTTACACTAAAGTGAAAGCCAATTATTTATCTACAATATTAGATAATGAGCAATCAAACATTGTAGGTAAGATAAAAGTTTTAGATGTTGGCTGTGGTCATGGTTTAATCCATCACCATTTATTGACAAATAATAAAGAAAACCTAGATTTGTTTGGTGTAGATATAGCCTCTTCAGTTATAGAGATGGCTCAATTAAACAACCCAACTGTCAATTATCAATCTTATGATGGCTTAAAGCTTCCCTTTCCAGGCAATACATTTGATATAGCATTTGCCATTTGTGTGATGCATCACGTTCCTCCTCTGCAATGGTTGGACTTTCTAGAGGAAATGAAAAGAGTTGTTAAAAACAATGGCATTGTAATTATATTTGAGCATAATCCCATCAATCCTATCACCGCTAGAATTGTAAAAAAATGTCCCCTAGATAAAAATGCAGTGCTTCTTAGAAGTAAACACATGTTCGAGCTTATGCAAAAGGTTGGACTTGTGGACATGAGCACAAAATTTATTTTATTTACGCCTATTGATAATTTGTTTTTTCATAAACTTGATCGAAAATTAAACTGGCTTCCTCTTGGGGCGCAATATTACACCCTTGCCAGAAAAACCAAGGCATAACAAAAGCTCAGGATTTATTTTAATTGTTTAACATTATTGTGCTGACAAAATTAAAAATGCTCTTCATTCAGAGTAAGTGAAGAATACTCCCAATTATTTTAATTGAGACCCAAAATTAGGAAAAGCTTCATTATTTCCATATCACTCTAAATCCGTCCTTATTAATATCCTTTTTGTAAATCAGAGAACTTAATACTTCCTTATGGCCTTCAACCTCCCAGTTTCCTAATACTAGGTTAGAATTGGGAGCCTCTGGTATAACAAGATAGAATCCTTTATCCAACAATTTTTGCAGATAGATGATTAGTTTGGTTTTAAAAGGCCAAGCGTAATAAGGTAAATAATGTCCTCGAGGTTTATATTGTCCATAATAATAATGAATAATAATAAAAGTCATAAAGATAGCTGGGAACCTCTTGGCATATAAAAATAATTATATAAGCTTCTATCCCATCGTGCTCATACACCCACTGCCTAACAGCAGGTGCTAATGATGCTGGATCTACTCTAGAATAATGATCCCAAATTTGTTCAGAGAAATAAAAGAATAAACTGTATATCAGTAAGGTGATACAAAAGCTTATCAATATCAATTCATAGGAAGAAACTTCATTCGGTATAATATCTTTAATCTTGTTAGCCACAAAAAAAATACCTTTAAATTAATGGAATTATTTACCAAAGCTTAATTTTTTTAAAATAGCCCAGCAGTTGAGCTGCTGGGTCGGTATAACCAACAAGGCCTGTTGCTGCAAGCCCAGCATTGAGAGCCGCGGGTCTTGTGAATGCAGATAAAAGGACAATAAGCCATGCACTAATTACAATATATCGCCAATGATTGATATTTTTAAAAAAGTCTCGTGAAGTTGTCAGGTAATATACAATCAAAATAGTAAATGAAAAAGTACTAAATAATGCCTTATAACCTAGCATAGGTGTAGAATTATAGGGTCTCATTTTAATAAGTAAATGGGTAGAGAAACCTGTTACAACTGCTAACCAAAGAATAAAAAGGATCAAAGCTCTACTATTTTTTTTCTCATGCCAACACGCGCTTAGCCACCGCCATCCTAGCATGCAGAAACCTGTAAATAAGATTCCTGCATAAAAGCGCCACTCAAATATATGACTGGCCATGATTAAATGCGTTTTTTGGGCATGATAACCGTATTGTTCAGCTAAAATTTGAGCTTCAGAAAGGTAGGTAAGGCTGTTAGAAAAAAAAAAGAAAGATGGTAAATAATTTGATAGAGACATGTATAACAAGGTGAAGTAGTTTACTATAATATCATCCAACATCAATAAAAAACTCGAATAAGTAAAGATTAATTCTTCCTCAACACCTGCTTCAAAATATTTATGTGCAGCGTGATTTTCTATCAAAAGATAGGTGGTTATCATTACCACTACGATCGATAAAAGGATTGATACCCGTTTTTTAACTTCTATATTTCCAGTATGAATTGCCCAAGAAATAAGGAAGATAAAACAACAAGTGAGAGATACCGCATAATTCAACCAATATTCGCTACCCGTCAAGCAAACCATTAAACTAAAAATAAATAATAAATAATCAGTCCATGAAGTAACTTTAGTCCGAAAAATATGTATACAAAGTGTTACATTCACGGCAATATAAGTAAGCAAAAGATATAAGGTTAATAAAACCCCATATGATAGTACATAATTTAATTGCGTGCCCAAAGCAAAAAAAATGGCTAAAGTGCTACTAAATACAAAAGATGAAAGAACAAACCAACTACATAAATAGACAGTTATTATTAAAATACTGGATAAAGTAAGGTAAACACCCAATGGTGAAAATACTTGACATAGATAATAAAAAGGGATAAGGGTAGTGGTCCACCACAGGGTTTTACCATCCGTATCTGGATATTGTACGGGTAACAAAAGAGCCAGTGGATCAGTAGATAAAAGTGTTTTTATAGCGCCCATCCACTTTGGAGTATTTACTAAGGAATATATTCCTATCTGATCCAATGAAGGTATAAATAACACTTTAAAAACATAATTTATAATCAATACAAAAAAAAGACCAGCCCAAAACAGTCCTACCTTTTCTCGCAAGTAAGAAAAAAAATTTCCCTTTAAACCTACTTTTTCGAAAACCACTTCTTCCATTAAAATAATATCCTCAGTTTTATGGAAGATATATTAGCCTATAGATTATGCTTAGTCGATTGAAAAGTAATATTTAAAAAAAGGATGTTTTTACATTTTTTGTAAAAGTAGTAATTTTGTTGCGACTTTAGAAATTTTTTTTAGGTAGCCACTACATTTTATGCAATTGGTTTAGATTGAGAAAGCGTTAAGAAGACAGAAGAATTAAATACGCTAGGAATTTCATCTTCAATTACTTTCTTTGCCAAATATATAGATCCACCAATGTTCAGATGTCCAGGATCAAAAAATAACGCATGCTGTTGGTCGTCTAATCCATTGCATTCTCTAATCAATTGATTTAATGAAACATAGGCTACATTGTTGTATTTTTTTATTTCATCTTCTATAAAGTGGGTATTATTTTCAGCAGCGAAGTGGTTTTCTTGCACTAAATGTCTTTTTAAAGTGAATTTTTCCACCACCGGTATGTGGTTGATGAGAACAACCATTTTAAAATGACGGGACCATGATTTAAGGGTTTTTGCAAACAATTTTGGCTGTGCCTCGGCCCAGGAGGGGCATGTTATAAGGATGTCGAATTTTGATTCCATGTTACTAACTAAGTTATAAAAGGTATTGTGCAGCTCTATACGGGCTCTATCGTGTTTGAGTTTACCCTTTAATAAATACTCTTTTGTGTAGGCGGTGCTATTGGCTGTAATGTTGATAAAACTAAAGTTGTATTGCTTTGCAAATACCGATAAAAAAGGAACAAAGTTATTTGTATGGCTGCTTCCCACCACCAAAATATTGGGCCTGACACCCACAGCACCAATGGTGCATTTTTTTTCATCAAAGTTATTGATTTTCCCATCAGGATCGAAAAAACAAGAGCCTGGGTATTTTGCTGTGAATTTATAAAAATCAGAGTTGATTTCGTTTCTATTATAAAGATAAAAGCATAATACCAAGCTGGCTAGGCTTGCAGCATACAGGGGGAAACCTAATGGTGATCTTTTGGTTCTATAGTAAGATTCAATCATTTTATAAGAAAGTATTGCAATGCTAATAAAACAAAGCACTGTTATTATTTTTAAAACATTTCCAAGGGGCTCATAAAAATATTTAATAAATTCTATGATTGGAAAATGCCACAAATATAAAGAATAGGATATAAGTCCTATAGCCACTAGAAGTCTGGTTGATAATATTTTGGAAACAAGAGTATTCTGCGAGTAGGTTAGGACCAAAAATGTACCAATGCAGGGTAATAAAGCGAATATAGGTGAAAATTCATCAGGACCTCTATTAAAACCTAAACTGAAGAGAATCATTGCCAGACCTACGAGGGCAAGTAATTTGTTGATTTTTTTTGGATGCGGTTTAACATTTTTTAAACCAATACAGGCTAAAGCACCTATACCAAATTCCCATAATCTAGAGGGCAGCAGATAAAAAACAAATTTTTTATCGAATAGGTATTCATGATTAAAGGGTGTTACCAATATAGGGTGAGCATAAAAAAAGATTGCGGTAAAAAAAGACAGTGTTGATAAAGTTATTATTAAATATACCAAATGGATTCGATATTTATGAGCTATTAATAAAATGAGCGACCAGAACAAATAAAATTGAAGCTCCAACCCAAGGGACCAAAGGTGCAATAGGGGGGTGATTGAATCAATTTTAAAATAGCTTTCGCCAATATTTCTATAATAAAAAAAATTAGGGATTCCAATTAAAGATGAGACCGCAGCATTTTTAATCTGACTGAATGAACCTCGAGGCAACAATATGGACGCAGCTAATAATGTCAATGCAATGACAGTAAAATATGCTGGGTAAATCCTTAAAAATCTGCGCTTTATAAACTCGCTTATTTTAAATGTATGGTTTTTAAAACCTTCTTGGATGATTGAGGTTATTAAAAAGCCAGAAATGACTAAGAAAATATCTACTCCTAGAAATCCATTAGGAAGATAGTTTGTATTCATGTGATAAATGATCACTGCAATGACTGCGATTGCGCGTATTCCATCAAATTCTTTTCTATAAATCATATCGTAGGCAGTATTGAGTTATCGCTTGGTATTTAAAGTAGGCCTTCTTCCAGGTTTGAAGCCTACTCATCTTATGGTTCTGGTCAATCCTGTATTACGACTACGTCTAATACAGGCTACCTGTACTCATCGGGTGGTTTTGTACTTCTTTAATGATTAATAGTTTGCAATAGCACTTCTAAGATCTTTTCTGCTGCATTTCCCTGCCCATATAACAATGTATGTTTATGTCTCGCAGGACTTACCTTAGCAGTGATTCTTTCTATTAATGAAAAAGGACTGTCTGGGGGACACAATTGATTCCAACCAGCTTGAACCAATTCAACCCATTCTGTTTCATTACGTAAGGTGATACAAGGTATCTGATTAAAATAGGCTTCTTTTTGAACGCCACCTGAATCTGTGATGATACAAAGTGCATTTTGTTCTAAAGCCAACATATCTAGGAAACCAACTGGCTCAAGCAAACAGACATGTTGTTGAAGCGTCTCTAATAAGCCTTGCGACTTTAAAGTCCCTCTGGTTCTTGGATGTAATGGTAAAATTACTTTGTGCAAGGTACTGAGTTCAATTAGGGCATCGCATATGTTTTTTAGACGAATGAGATGATCTGTATTTTCTGCTCTGTGAATGGTTGCTAGAACATAAGTTTGTGGCGCTATACTTAACTGCTGTAAAATTGTTTTTTTATGTGCATTAAACTCATTATAATATAAAGTGGCATCGTACATGACATCACCCACATTAAAAATAGTCTGATCATCCATGCCTTCTTTCAACAATTGCTCATGCGCAACTTTGGTAGGAACAAATAATATCTGGCTTACATGATCAGCTGTTATTCTATTTATCTCTTCAGGCATCTTTCTATTAAATGAACGCAATCCAGCTTCAACATGCGCCACTGGCATGTTGAGTTTTGCTGCCGCAAGTGCTCCTGCCAGTGTTGAATTGGTATCACCATATATCAATACCCAGTCAGGATTTTCTTGGATTAATACAGATTCAATGCTGTCAAGCATTTGCCCTGTCTGTTTGCCATGAGAAGATGAACCAATGTTCAAATGATGTTTGGGCTTAGGAATATCCAGTTCTACAAAAAATTGTTCAGACATGTTGTTGTCATAATGTTGTCCGGTATGTATTAGCACTTCTTCGATAGTAGGATATTTTTTGATTGCTCTTGAAACGGCAGCTGCCTTGATGAATTGTGGTCTTGCGCCAACAATGGTACATATTTTCACGCAATGTCCTTAATCGTAAATTCAGAGGAACTTACTTTGGAAACTGTGTCTCCCACTTTTTTATAAAGTACCTGTGTTTCCTTACAAATGGCATACTCATGCCCATCGCTTTTTTTAACAAATTGAAGTCTTTCACCAAATTCGCTCATCCAGCCCACTTGTTTGGCCGGCACCCCTACCATCAAAGCATAGGATGGAACGTCTTTATTGACGACGGCTCCTGCACCAATGAACGCATGCTTTCCAATGGTCACTCCGCAGACTATGGTGCAATTCGCTCCCAATGTGGCGCCTTTTTTAACCAAAGTGGGCCTGTATTCGTTTTTTCGAGAGACTGCAGAACGTGGATTATAGACGTTGGTAAATACCATGCTTGGGCCACAAAAGACATCGTCTTCAAGGGTTACATTGTCGTAAATTGAGACATTGTTTTGTATTTTTACGTTGTTACCAATGATGACTCGATTACCTACAAATACATTTTGCCCCAATGAGCAAGCACTGCCAATTTGAGCCTGTCCACATACATGAGTCCAATGCCAAATACTTGTATCCTCTCCAATGCGTGCTCCAGCATCGATGATCGCAGTTTCATGTACAGTGGTGGTCATTTTATAACTCCAAAGGCAAATGAATGATTTTTTTATCCCTAGCCGATTGATAAGCCGCAATCAAAAGCTCTAATGAGGCCAAACCTTCTCTACCATCAGTCAGCGGTTGCTCTGATCCCTGTAATGTTTTGATTACATTGTCATAATACAAGGGATGTCCGAATCCATACACGGAGGTGGTTTGATAGTTTGCATTTTTAATTTCTTCATCTTCGGGGTAAGTGTCTTCAAATTCCCAGTGCTGTATTTCATTTACAGCAACACCGCCAATACGCACCGTACCTTTTTCACCTAAAATGGTAATGGAGCCTTCAAGATTTTTAGGGTAGGTCAGCATGGTAACATTGACTGAGCCAATGGCACCATTGCGCCAACGAATGCTCATCACACCTGTATCTTCTGTTTCAATCTTTCTAGAAAGGGTCGCCATCATCGCATGTACGGAATCGACTGGACCTAAGAGCCAATGCACCAAATCAATATAATGACTGGCCTGATTCATAAAAGCTCCCCCATCTAACTCCCAAGTACCGCGCCAACCACCCTGATCATAATATGATTGGGGTCTTGTCCAAAAAACATTGATATTTGCCATGTAAATCTTACCAAACCGACCTTGATCCAATGCATTTTTGAGCAATTGCAAGGTTGCATTCAAACGATTTTGTTTGACTACAAATAACCTAACACCGGCCTCATCACAGGCTTTAACCATGTTTATACCGTCTTGCCAACGAGTAGCCATTGGTTTTTCAGTTAAAACATGGCTACCAGCCTGGGCTATTTTGATGGTTTGTGCTGGGTGTAAGCCACTGGGGGTTGCTAAGGCAACCAAATCTGGCTGGGTAAATTTTAATAAATCGTCCAAGGACCTATATCCTTCGACTTTATAATCAAGAACCGCCCTTTCCAAGGCAAGTGCATCATTATCGCATACACCCACCAAAGAAAGATTTGATTGGTGTTGATCAATGGCTTGGAAATGATTTGTGGAAATACGTCCACATCCAACCAAGGCAATGTTAATTTTTCTATCCCTAATAGTCCAGGGGGCTTTGAAAGTCATCAGGCACTCACTATATTGTCTTGTTTAAAGCGTCTAAATTCACCACGAGTATCGATAATTAAATGTGCATGTTTGGCAATTAAGTCATAATCAAAGGCCTTATGCGCAGTAGCCAGCACCACACAGTCATAGTCTTTTAGCATGGTTTCATTTATATCAATGCTGTGTAAATCAAAATGATGTTCACGCATGGCTGGGAAATGTGGTACATGAGGGTCAGAATAGGTAACGGTTGCCCCTTTTTCTTGTAACAGTTCCATAATTTCTATGGAGGGTGATTCACGCATATCATCCACATTTCGTTTGTAAGCAATTCCTAAAAGTAAAATACGGCTGCCTTTCAAAGGCTTTTCGTAGGTGTTTAAGGCATCAGCAATTTTATTCACTACCCACTTTGGCATGGAACTGTTTATCTCGCCTGCTAATTCGATGAATCGAGTATGCAAACCATATTCTCTAGCTTTCCAAGTCAAATAAAAGGGGTCAATGGGGATACAATGTCCACCAATACCTGGTCCAGGATGATAGGCTACAAAACCAAAGGGCTTTGTAGCTGCCGCATCTATCACTTCATGAATGTCAATATTCATTTTGTCAGCTAATACTTTCATTTCATTGACCAAACCGATATTAACTGACCGATGGATGTTTTCCAAAAGTTTTGTCATTTCTGCTACTTTGGTTGAACTAACCTTAACTACTGTATTGATAACAGCAGAATACAAAGAAAACCCTACCTCAATACAAGCAGGTGTATCACCACCACAGACCTTTGGGATGGTCGCTGTTGTGAAATGAGCATTGCCTGGATCTTCTCTTTCTGGAGAATATATTAAAAATACATCTTTACCAATGACCAAACCAGTTTGCTCTATTCTTGGTTTGAGCTCTTCTTCGGTTGTACCTGGATAGGTTGTGCTCTCAAGGGATATGACATGTCCTTCTCTGAGATAAGGCACCAAAGCGTCCATGGTATTAAGAACATAACTTAAGTCTGGCTCGCGGTATTTATTCAAGGGCGTAGGAAGACATAATATTAAAATGTCTGCTTCCGTGGCATTGGCAAACTCAGTGGAGGCCATGATATTTTTTTTATGTGCTTGTATTTGTGCGCTTGGGATGTGCTGGATGTAAGATTCGCCACGTTTTAAAAGATCAACCTTTCGCTGGTCAACATCAATACCTAATACACGATAGCCTACCTCAGCAAAGCGCAACATCAGTGGTAGGCCTACATACCCTAGGCCTATTATGCCAATGATGGCTTCTTTATTATTGATTTTGTTTATGACTTTATTTAGCATAATTATCACCACATATTTATTGTTTAATTGCAGCATTGAAAACCGGGTTAAGCTGCAACCTCCATTTTACCCAATACTTCCACTAAAGTTTTTGTAATTTTTTGTTGTTGATCCATTGTTAAATAAGGATGCATAGGAATACTCATCACATGGGATGCGGCCCTTTCACTGTAAGGATAGCTTTGTTTTTCAGGGAATAATTGCTGAAAAATGGGCTGTTCATGTAGACTTAAGGGATAATGAACTGCTGTGGGTACACCTGCCTTTTGTAATTCTTGTTGCACAAATTCACGATTAGGCACTTCAATGGTGTATTGAGCATAGGCGCTGATATTATGCGTTTTGATTGTTGGTCTTTTGATATTTTTAGGTAACAATTGATTGTATCGTCCCGCGACCTCTTGACGCATTTGCATCTCTTCAGGAAAAAGGGCTAATTTTTCAAGTAAAAAAGCAGCTTGTAAGGTATCCATGCGTCCGTTTATACCCAAGCTTGTATGATGATAACGTTTAGACTGGCCATGGGTGCGAATGTCGTGCATGCGTTGGGCTAAAGCTATATCATTTGTAAAACATGCGCCTCCGTCCCCATAACAGCCCAAAGGTTTGGAGGGGAAAAAACTAGTACATCCAATCTGAGTAAGTGTGCCTGAGTGTTTCCCTTTATAAGTGGCACCAAAACTTTGAGCCGCATCTTCTATGACAGGTATATTGTATTTAAGCGCTACTGCATTGATTTCATCAAAATCTGCGCACTGACCATATAAACTTACCGGAATGATGGCCTTGGTCTTAGGAGTAATGGCCTGTTCAATGAGCTTGGCATTGATATTATAGGTAAGGGGATCAATATCAACGAAAACTGGTTTGGCACCTAACAATGCAATAACTTCTGCTGTGGCAAAAAAGCTAAAAGGAGATGTAATCACTTCATCACTAGCACTGACTCCTAAAGCCATGAGTGCAATTAATAAGGCATCTGTTCCGCTGGAAACGGCCAATACATGAGCAACACCTAGGTAAGCAGCCAAGGCATTTTCTAGTTCAGTTATCTCTGGGCCCATAATATAGGCACCATGACTCAATACAGCCTTAAACCTTGCCATTAGCTTGTGTTCAATTCGCTGAGTTTGTGTTTTTAAATCAATAAACTGCATAATTCTTCCTTTAAACAGAAAATTATTTTTAAGAACATTGGGAAAGTAACATCCAATTAAAATGGGGGCCCTGATCTCATGGCTTTCACCACCAAGGCATTCTAGTATAATTTCCTCCCTATTAGCAACCTTTAATGTTTATGAAAAGGGGGTACTATAAAAGGTATTAATTAACCAAAACAAATATTTGCTTGGCAAACCAAGTAATATAAGATTGGACAGTCATGGTCAACAAAAAAATGGGTTAATTTATTAAAAATTGCATTAGATGCTTTCGAGAAATCTAAACCAAGTATACAAAGAATTTTAGCAATTGTAACAAATTTGTACAATTTCAGTGTTTACTTCATCTGAATAGATGAGATACTCTGATAATCCTATAGAATTTTCATATGAAAATACGATGTTGAATAATCAAATTTTAATCGTTACAGTCAGTCAGCTAAATAAACAAGTGAAAAACTATTTGGAACATGAAATAGGCCTTATACATGTTGAAGGTGAGATCTCAAATTTAAGCAAACCATCCTCTGGCCATCTCTATTTTATTTTAAAGGATGGTGCTGCACAGTTACGGTGTGCTTTTTTTAAAAATCGTCGACTTAATTCCATTTTAAATAACCTCAAAGAGGGGCAAAAGGTCATTGCCAGTGGCCAATTAAGTTTGTATGAAGCGCGTGGCGACTATCAATTGATAGTTGATCAATGTACAGATGCCGGGTTGGGGGCGCTGTATCAGTTGTTTGAGGAATTGAAAACCAAACTTGCCGCTGAAGGCTTATTTGACCCCGCAAGAAAAAAACCACTTCCTCTCATCCCTAAGGCAATAGGCATCATTTCATCAGCCACTGGTGCGGCACTTCAAGATATCTTATCAACCCTTGCAAGGCGCTATCCACAGGCTAATCTATTCATTTATCCAAGTGAAGTTCAGGGCATCAACGCAGCATCCTTATTAATTAAAGCCTTACAGCATGCAAATACGGACAATCGATGTGATGTACTAATTTTGGCTCGAGGTGGCGGGAGTATAGAAGACTTATGGGCCTTTAATGACGAACAGTTAGCCCGAGAAATAGCCAATAGTGTTATCCCCATTATATCCGGTGTAGGGCATGAAACAGATTTTACCCTTGCGGATTTTGTAGCAGATTACAGGGCAGAAACACCAACAGCGGCCGCTATTGCAGCTACACCAGATTATATTGAATTATTGAATGCTGTAGAAACAAATTACTTGCGCCTACTTACTGCTATGAGTAGAGTAAGACATGGGTTTCAAATTAGATTGTCTCATGCAATGGATAAAATTGCTTCACCACAAAAAACCATATCCACCTATTGGCAAAGTTTAGATTACCTTGAAACTCGCCTAGCTTCATGCTTAAAGCATCTAATAAATAAAAAAAACCATCAGCTTTTGGTAAATGTTGCGCAATTACAAGGGTACAACCCAAAAACCAAACTATCACAACAGCAACTCCGGTTTAAGCAAATCAAGTCCCATCTTCTTCAACACCTTCAAACGAAACTCAACCACCTCAAATATCAATTGACATCTAATCTTTCTACTTTGCACGCAGTAAGTCCACTTGCCACCTTAGATAGAGGATATGCCATTGCAAGCAAAAATCATAAAGTACTTTATCAAATCCAAGATCTTCATGTTGGGGATTTTATACAGATTCGTTTAGCAAAAGGAAATTTAGGTTGCATCATACAAAGCTTACAGACAAATCCATATGACAAGGACCAAAATTAGATGTGATCGAGGTTTTTTTTTAAAGGCTATGCTATGCTAAAACAATGTATTCTTGAGAAACTTAGAATGTTAACAAAAAAAACAACAAAGGTATTAAAATCGTTCACCGCTATTCTACTTTCATATGTATTTTTGTCTACAGTCTTTGCTATTGGTTGCTGTGATCAAATGGGGGGTACCAGTTATTGTGATTCTTCTGCTGGTCGTCTGGTATGTCGAAATGGTTTTTATTCCACATGTTATTGCACAAGACACGCTGTAATGAATTTGCAACTTTTGAAAGGATGTTGCTTATGGCGAGGTGGAGTTACATCTACTATCAACATGACTGGATTAGTCAGCTGCAACGATGGATCAATATCCGAAGAATGTTCTATAGGACATCCAACTGAACGTGTTGCCAGTTTTTAAGTCAAAACGATTGAAAAATGGTGTTTGAATTTACTAACTTTTTTCAATTACGTCATCCTGAAGCGCGTCTTTTTGCGCGAAGGATCTCCTGCCTGGACAAAAAGATTCATATTCAATCGATAAGCTCAGTTTATATTTTCGAAAATAAGTTCTTAATCTTTATCCCTATAGATTTGCTTGATACCCCTATAAAATGTACCCTGGGCGCTAAACAATGCAAACAATAATCCACGCTTTCCATCCAAAAAACCCCTTTGAAGTATAAAGCATCTAACAAACATCCATCCAGTACCTATGACAGTTGAAATAAACCCTTGAGTTGAGTTAGTTTCAATACGAATTTTTGCGCTGTATGAAGAATATTGATTGATCTTATACAAAGCATGACGTATGTCTTTAAAGGAGTTATGGCGGATATAGTTTTTTAATTTGCCTATGCGAGAGCCTGAGGATAAGATGATTTTTTCGTGAACCATATCCTCACTAAAGCGTGCATGCGCTTTTTTGAATAAACGAATATGTCGCTTGGGACACCAAGAATATTTCAAGGTTTTATTGTAAAAATGCATACGGATTGGTACACGATAAGCGTCTATTTGATCCTGGGTGATTACCTGTTTGATTTCTTCTTGCAGTTCATCAGTAACGACTTCATCTGCATCAATACTAAGAACCCAATCATTCCTGACTTTATCTAAAGCTCTTTGCTTTTGGATACCATATCCAGGCCAATCAGTAGAATACACATTGACTGTATACTCACTTGCTATTGCCATGGTGTTGTCAATGCTACCCGAATCAAGAACAATGATTTCATCAGCGAATTGAACTGATTTAAGACATTGGCGAATGCGCGCTTCTTCATTTTTAGCAATGATGATGACTGTGAGCATAATTTTTACTACCAAGAAATAACGTAAGTATATAGAATTCTCATGAATATGTGAACTTGTTTAAGTAGTAAGAGACACAGTGTGTGTCTGTGTCTCTTATAGGAGAAACAATCAAATAACACCTTCTCTATGATCATGATTTTCAAAATGCAATTTGCCATCTTTCACTTTTAAAGTAACATGGCCACCGTGCATTAAAATTCCAAATAACAATTCATCGGCTAAAGGCTTTTTCACGTTTTCTTGTATCAATCGAGCCATAGGCCGAGCACCCATGGTTTTATCATAACCACGTTCTATTAACCATTCGCGCGCAGCTTTATCAACAACAAAACTCACCCCTTTATGACTTAATTGTTCATCAAGCTCCATGATAAATTTATCCACCACCAGACCAATTGTTTGGCTTTCTAAGGGGGCAAAGTTTATAATCCCATCCAGTCGGTTTCTAAATTCAGGGCTAAATTGTTTTTTAATCGCATCCAAACCATCATGACTGTTATCTTGGGGCGAAAAGCCTAATGAATTACGGGTTATTTCACGTGCTCCCGCATTGGATGTCATAACCATGATGATGTGTCTAAAATCTGCTTGTCTGCCATTGGTATCAGTAAGCGTACCATGATCCATGATTTGTAGTAATAAGTTAAAAACATCAGGATGGGCTTTTTCAATTTCATCAAGTAATAACACTGCGTGAGGATTTTTGGTAACAGCTTCCGTCAATAAGCCCCCCTGATCATACCCTACATACCCTGGAGGGGCGCCTATTAAACGAGATACCGTATGTTTTTCCATATATTCTGACATATCAAAACGAAGCAATTCTAAACCTAATACATTGGCTAATTGTTTGGTCACTTCTGTTTTGCCAACACCTGTAGGCCCTGCAAATAGAAAGGAACCCACAGGTTTTTGAGCCTCTCTTAAACCGGAACGACCTAGTTTGATTGCCGAAGCTAAGGCTGTGATTGCCTCATCTTGTCCATAAACTAATAATTTTAAATCACGTTCTAAGTTACGCAAAGTATCTTTATCACGAGCAGATACTTTTTTAATAGGGATACGTGCTATTTTTGCAATTACATTTTCAATTTCTGTGACACTGATGATTTTTTTTCGTTTGGTGATGTTTAATAAATTTTGATAAGCCCCAGCCTCATCGACTATATCTATGGCTTTGTCAGGTAAAAATCTATCATTGATGTATTTAGCGGACAGTTCTGCTGCAGCCTTTAAAGAGGGAATAGAGAATTTTACTCCATGATGTTCTTCCAACCGCCCTTTTAAACCTTTTAGTATTTCGAAAGTTTCTTCAACTGAAGGCTCTGAAATATCAATTTTTTGAAATCGTCTGGCCAAGGCCCTGTCTTTTTCAAATATGCCCCGATATTCCTGGTAGGTAGTTGACCCTATGCATTTTAATTCACCATTTGCCAACAAAGGTTTAATCAAATTAGACGCATCCATCACACCACCAGAGGCCGCCCCTGCACCGATGATTGTATGGATTTCATCAATGAATAATACAGCACCCTCTTGTTGGCCTAATTGTTTTAAAACCGCTTTGAGACGTTTTTCAAAATCCCCACGGTATTTGGTGCCCGCTAACAAGGAACCTAAATCCAGAGAATAGACCGTGCATCCACTAATGGCATCGGGTACTTCTTTATCTACTATGCGTTTGGCAAGCCCCTCAGCAATGGCGGTTTTACCAACACCTGCTTCACCTACTAGCAAAGGATTGTTTTTTCGTCGTCTACATAATACCTGAATGGCACGCTGTATTTCTTCATGACGGCCAATTAATGGGTCAATTTTACCCTGTTTGGCTCTTTTGTTTAAATTCATACAATAACTTTCTAAAGGTGATTCATTGCCATCAGCAGACATCATGTCTTCATCCATAGATACATTCATGTCGTTCATATCATTGTTTTGATATTTAGAAACACCATGAGAGATATAATTGATTACATCTAGGCGGGTTATGTTTTCTCGTCTTAGAAAGTACACGGCTTGACTTTCTTGCTCACTAAAAATTGCAGCAAGTACATTCGCACCTGTAACTTCGGTTTTCCCAGCAGACTGCACATGAAATACTGCACGTTGTAAAACGCGCTGAAAACCTAAGGTTGGCTGAGTTTCTCTATCTAGATCTTCACTTGGTATTCTTGGTGTTGTTTCATCAATAAATTCTATTAGATCATGACGTAAAATCTCAACATTGGCATCACAAGCTTGTAATACATTGCCAGCTGCTGGATTATCCAATAAAGACAGCAATAAGTGCTCAACGGTCATAAACTCATGCCGTTTCTCCTTTGCCTCCCTGAATGCCAAATTCAAGGTAAATTCAAGTTCTTTATTTAACATGTGTCGTAGCTCCTCTCCAGCACAGCACTCGTTATTCGGGTTCTATCATAGCTAGTAATGGATGCTGATTCAGTTGGGCAAATTCATTAACTAAAGCAACTTTCGTCTCTGCTATATCTCTAGTAAAAACACCACAAACACCCTTTCCCTGAATATGAACTTGTAACATTACTTGGGCTGCAATACTCTCACTTAAATAAAAAAAATGTCTGAGTACTTCAATTACAAAGTCCATTGGCGTATAATCATCATTAAGCAATACCACTTTGTACTTTCTAGGCACTCGCACCTTGGTGCGAACCTCTGCTTCAGGAAGTTCATATCTAACAATTTCGTGTAAATTTTCTCCGCTCATAAACTGCTTCCCCTTACTATTTTTATAGACTCCCTACGCACTTTTGGCCAGTAAAATAGGTGAATTAAATATAAAAAATTAACCTATGAGATTTCCAGTAACACATTGAACAAGTACAACTCATTATATTACTATATGTTTACAGAAATAATGAACAGCCAGTTAAAGGTTTTATATATAGAACGCAATGGTAACATTAACACCGATTCAATGGGAAATTAGGATAGGCAATCTTTGTAAACATCCTAAGTTCAGCCCTGCTCTCTTCTCCTCATAAATTGACCGTTAAATAGACAAAAGGAGGATAATTTCAGAATAAATTCAATGGGATAAAGATGCTTGTAGTTAAGGCGCAACAGCGATAGGCAACAAGACAGACAATAACATATAGGCATAAAAAAAAGGTTAAGCTACTTAGCTTAACCTCCTAAAATATTTATTTAAGAAATTTTAAGGACAGACATCCAATCCAATATTAACATCATTACTATCTAGCGTCACTGCCCCATTACGTGCAACGGCTCTACCAGTAAGATCTGCGCCTTTATTCAGAGTAATACTCGTAAGGGCAAAAATGCTTCCGACGAAATCTGTTTGTGTCCCTAAAGTTGCTGAGCTACCAACTTGAAAGTTTACATTATTACTGGTGGTATTCCCTATGAGCATAACCAGAGAATTACTTGCTGTGGTAAGCGTAGAACCTATCTGAAAAATAAAGGTGGCATTTGGGTCTCCAAGTCCATCTAGAACCAAGGTACCAGTGAGTTGAGCACTTGAATCAAAGCAAAAAACCCCGGGGGTCAGTACCAGACCTCCTAAATCTTGACCCGTTAAATCAACATCACAGGGAGCAGCTGCAAGTTCGTTAAATCGAGTAGTTGCTTGGGCTTGTGCTGTTGCAGCTGTAGCATCACCAGCATGAATGGTCCCACTGACAGTGCCTGGAGGTTCGATTATAATAGCTTTCCCTGGAGAAACACCTACGTCACCTACTATCGCAGTCGGCCCTGTACTGGTTACTGTAGTTGAAGCAAGAATTGCAAAATCGTCCAAAGGACAACGAGGCTCAATTGGTGCCGGGGCCGGGGCCGGCGGTATAATCACCGGGGGGGGAACTGGTATTGGTGTGGCAGACGGCAAAACACTTGGTTCAGTGCAAGCTTCCCCAGTTACAAACGATGTAATCGGGGTGGAGTCCACAAAGAGCTGGCGTGTATTATTTGTAAAGATCCGTATCACTCGATTAAATGTACCTCTCACTGCGAGGGCTGAAACATTAACAAGCACATTACAGGTAGCTCCTGGAGCCAAAGTACTTCCGGGTGTACAATTATTTAAAGGTGCTGTGAGGATGGTGGTCTGGATGCCTAGCAAACCATCTCTACTTACAATCTCAATTCGCTGAATTACTATGGGTACCGGTGTAATATTTCTTACGGTGAACATACCTAATTGGGTTTGACCAGCACAAAAAGTACCGGCGAAGGCTGGTGATGTGATTACTAAGTCACAGGCCTGTAAATTTTTAGTACTAGCTTCATTTACACCTTTCAATTCTGCTTGTGCCCATAAAGGCAACAATAAGCTTGCTATGGTCAAAACATACCGAACATACTTCAACATCATAAATCTCCTTATTTATTCGCAATCTTGAGGCTATACTGATAGATGTAAGCCAAGAGAAACTGTCTGTGCACTCAAATCAAAATGAGGTGCGTCAACAACCGATGCAACCCCTCCCAGTGAACCTGATGACGTATGTGCATTACCCAAGTCGGTATATAAATATTGTAAAGAAAATGCCGCGCTTGGGTTATAGTTATACATTAAACCAGCACCTACTTCCCAAGCAAAATTTGAATGGGTTCCAGTATTTAAATTCAAGTTAATGAATGAGCACCCAGATTCATTGGTTGTATCCTTATAATCCATATGGTTCCAAGCGTAACCAATACCCCCTATTGTATAAAGTGAATATTGATCTTTAGAAACAATCGTAAGCGATGTATCAAACATTAGGCGTGTACTTTGTAAAGAAGAACTAAAAGTAAGATCGTTAAATTCAGGGCTTTCAAACCGCCATACGTCTCCATCAATAGTAGAATTTCCTAGGTAGTAAATATTTATTTGGGGTTCTATCCATGGAAACCATTGTACAGCAGAATAAGGCAGTGCCTCACCAAAATAATGCACATAACCTGCGCCAATCTGCGCAGAAACTGTATTCCAAGAGTTGTTATTTGGTATAAGTCTATCTATTTCAAAATTGGTAACACGGAAGCTACTGCTATCATCTACTAATAAATTTGCTACACCTAAAGCACCAATGATTTCATAATGATCTAATACCACTGTCGGCTCTAAAAGACCATCCCTATCTGGAATATGATAAGCTTTAACAGATTGGGTAACCGGTTTAACTGTCTGGATTACAGGTTTTTGTACTTCCGGCGATCCTCCCAGGGCCCTAACCTCAGCAGCAGAATGCAGAGGACCTACAACAACCAAATGATACTTTCCTTGAGTTTTAACTTGCACAGGTTGATGAAATTTATCAGCTAATTCGCGCTTATAATTTTCAGCGTTTTTAGCAGAATTAAATGTGCCTACTTGAACGTAAAATTTTCCATCAGAGGGGGCTTGAAAACCTTGAGCATTGGATAAACCATGAACAACTTTTATAGGAGGCTTCTGTGCATTGTTAACCATTGTAGCTGCATATACACCAGCTGAATTCAGAAAAGAGGCAGAAAGAAGACCAAAATAGGTACAGATTAAACGCATAGATACTATCCTTATATTATTGTAGCTATTCCTTTATTCATTTTTGGCAAAAAGTCAGATTTATGCTTTTGAAAAAAAATAATTTTTCAAAACTGATACAATATGACTTACCAATTGAATGAACTAAATAGTGACATATTAAAATCTGAATTTGCAATATATTATTATACAAAAAGAATAACAATAGCATCTATAATTAGAGCTCCAGCATGAAATTGTTGAGTTAAAATAGTTATTGCTCGCAAGCTGTGTGATACTCTTCCAAAAACTACGCAGCCTTCATGTCAGAAATTAATGCTTTTGTAAATCAGTTGGCAATTAATGAAAAGACCTGGGGTTTTAAAGGAACTATAATATTCCATATGCATATATCTAATGAAAGTTAGGCCTTAAGAATCGGTACGGAGATTACCTTTACCCACTTAAACTTCAGGGCTACCGCGCGTGTGCTTTAAAATAGTCCATCAAGAACTTTATCTGCAAAATTGGAATCTAATGCTGCCATATAGCGTCGTCCTTTGATACTTTCTTTAGAAGTTTTGTCTTGCCGAAAAA
>JACCWN010000026.1 GCA_013697625.1 Legionella sp. | reverse complement strand
TTTTTCGGCAAGACAAAACTTCTAAAGAAAGTATCAAAGGACGACGCTATATGGCAGCATTAGATTCCAATTTTGCAGATAAAGTTCTTGATGGACTATTTTAAAGCACACGCGCGGTAGCCCTGGAGAGCTAAGAACAAGACAATATATTTATGCCTAAAAGGTGATAAAATTATAATGCTATAACCATAGCTTTTAACCCTTAATAAATCAAAATATAAATATTCTGATCAGAATAGTAATCTACAACCTTTCTGCTTTACATTCAAATGTGTATTGAGATCCTATACATAAAGTTTCACACTCTCCTTTCGTAACCCCACTTTGCGATTTGAGAGTATTAAAACCATCATTGTAGCAAGTGCAAGTGCATGTTGCACGGGCAGCAAATCCTAAGGTCAACATAAAACTTACCAATAGCATCTTAAATAAATACACCTTTGAATTCTTCATTGATACCTCCTGTTTTTTTATTAATCAATAAGTATATTATATGCTAATTATTAATTTTGTAAATCCAATAATAATTTATAATAAACTAAGTGAGATTTGGATTATTAAGCATAGAGGCGTACATTTTCCAAGACCAAAGGTTTTGAAAGTTGTAGCAGACAGACTTCAATTGATTTCACCAACCATACAAATCAAATTACAAACAAGTCTTAACCCCGAACTCTCTGCCAAGGTCAATAAAGCCTCAGGATGAAACTGCACCGCGTGTATGGGCAGTTCCCTATGAGATATGGCCATGACGATGCCATCATCGCTTAAAGCAGTGACTTTTAAGACCTCAGGCATTGCCTCTAATCGCGCATGCAGTGAATGATACCTACCTGCAATGAACCCATCGTTAATCCCTGAAAATAAACCCTCAGATTCTATTATTTTTATTTTGGATTCCTTACCATGCATAGGATATTCCAGAATATCCAATACCCCACCAAAATATTCAACTATGGCTTGCAGACCTAGACATACTCCAAAAATAGGTATTTTTAAATCAATGATGCTTTGTATGGTATTGGATAAGTTAAAGTCCTGAGGCCTTCCTGGCCCTGGTGAAATGACCACCAAATCATATTGATTCTGTTGCAAATACAAAGCCGCCCTATCAAAACGAATCGTTGTAACCACAGCCCCCGTTTGTCTAAAATAATTTGCCAGTGTGTGCACAAAGGAATCTTGGTGATCGATGATCAGTACCCGCTTCCCCTTGCCCTTCAAAGACACAGCTTCAACTTTTTTCATTATGATTTTGTCTGGGTTTTGTAATAAATCCAAAAATGCAGATGCCTTTAAGCGTGTTTCTGCTTCTTCATCCTCAGGGATGGAATCGTACAGCAATGTAGCCCCAACGCGCACTTCGGCTATGCCTTGTTCAATTCTAACGGTTCTTAAAATAAGCCCTGTATTTAAATTCCCATTAAAACCAAACCAGCCCACCGCACCTGCGTACCATTTACGTGGTAATTTTTCATGGGTTTCAATGAACTTCATGGCCCACAGTTTAGGCGCGCCTGTTACTGTCACCACCCACATGTGGGTTAAAAAAGCATCGACTGCATCAAATCCATCCCGTAGTGTACCTTCCACATGATCAACGGTATGAATCAGGCGAGAATACATCTCAATTTGGCGTCTACCAATGACCTTGACACTGCCAGCCTCACAGATTCGTGATTTGTCATTCCTATCCACATCGGTACACATGGTCAATTCAGATTTTTCCTTGTCTGAATCCAATAATGTTTGAATATTTTGTGCATCTTCAATGGCATCAGCCCCCCGCTTGATAGTTCCAGAGATAGGACAGGTTTCAACGCGCCTACCTTGTACCCGAACATACATCTCCGGTGAGGCCCCGACCAAATATTCTTCTCGTCCTAAATTAATAAAAAACCCGTAGGGAGAGGGGTTGGTTTGTCGCATTTGAGTGAATAAAAAAGACGGATTACGGGTATAATGGGTATAGAAAGTTTGACTTGGTACCACTTCAAAAAGATCACCTCGGACAAAATATTCTTTCGCATGCCTTACAACTTGGGCATATTCGCCTGGTGCATGATCACAAAAGACATCAGGTTTTTTGCAAGGCTGATAAGGTGAAAAAGTGCCGTCTCTAGACAGCGATTGGGTTGATTTTCCTTGGTACTGAAAATCATAGCGTCTAACAAAAGCCTCTTCTTTTCTATGGTTTACTACAAAAATTTCATCTGGCAAATAAAGAACCATCTCCCGCTGGTTAGGCAAGCGTGGCTTACTTATTTGCATGTCTTCAAATTGATGAATCAAATCAAAACCAAAGGCGCCATAAAAACCAAGATAAGGCTCCTCGCTTTTAAAAAAAGCCAATAAAATGCGAATCAATGTGAATACGGAAGGCTGTAGACTTCTTTCTTCTTCAGCAAAAGGTTGTTCGCAAGCAATGATGGCAAGTTGGCAATGGCTTGCACTGTGACTGATAATTTTTAAATCTGGATGCTTTGCGATTAGGGGATATAGAAAAGTCAGTATCACTTCTCCTCGTTGATTCAAAGCTTCCAAATCAATCTTTTGTTGATGACACACCATGACCAATGGCGGGTTGTAAAAACCAATATCCCAACAAGTATACCGTCCAGGATACTCAAAGCCGGAAGCAAACACAGCCCCTCTTTGTGAATCTAAGCGCTCAATTAAAGACTCAATGCCTTGACTATAATCTAGAATATCTTGAGAGTATTCAACATGAACACCGCCTTGGGTTTTGATTTGTTCTAACATGCAAACTCAACTAAAGATTAGGTTAAATGATTTTACTGTAAAACCGAGCATTCAACAAAGTATCTTTAATACTACCTACGGGGGCATACAGACTCTAAATTAAAAACTAACTGTCGTCATTGCGTACGCAGTGAAGCAACCCAAATCAATGGCTTGTTAAAATTCAGTTCTGGGTCCATATATTCTTCACTGCGTTCGCAATGACGACAAATTGTATTGAAATTTCACCATGCCCGTGTATGATAGAATCTTTAATTCAATAGCATAAATGCCCTGATATTGCCTAGCATTTCAGAGGTTATTTGATATAATGATCCCTTTGTTTATGGATACCAATCATGAGTATTTCCCCTGAAGCATTGGAAAAAATAGCAAGGCTTGCCTACTTAGATACTGAACATTCGACCAGACTTCCTAAGGAGATAAACGCCATTATGGACTTTGTAGAGCAACTACGTTCTGTAGATACAACTGGGGTGGCGCCTTTATTTCATCCTCTGGAATTACACCAACGTTTACGTCCTGATGTTGTCACGCAAGCCGATTGTCTGCAACAACTCAAAGACATTGCTCCTCATTTTGAAGACAATCATTATCTGGTGCCTACAGTGCTTGAGTTGGACAATTAACCATGAAAGATTATTCGCTGCATCAATTATCCAAGGCCTTGTCCAAGGGCGCCATTTCTAGTGTTGAGGTAATGCAATATTATGTTCAGGCCATAGAAAACAACATAGATTTAAATGCGTTTATAAGCTTAGATGTAGAACAAGCCCTCATTGAAGCTCAAAAAGCAGATACACTCATAAAAAACAGTCAGACCAGTCTCTTAACCGGCATACCCATGGCTGTAAAAGATTTATTTTGCACATCGCGGATGAAAACCACTTGCGGCTCAAAAATGTTGGCAACCTTTCAAGCGCCTTATGAGGCCACATTGGTTACTAATTTAAAACAACAAGGTGGCATTTTGCTTGGCAAAAATAACATGGACGAGTTTGCCATGGGTTCTAAAAATGAGAACAGTTATTTTGGGCCAGTTAAAAATCCCTGGGATACACAGTGTGTCGCTGGCGGCTCCTCTGGAGGTTCTGCAGCAGCAGTTGCCAAAGATTTAATCCCCTTTAGTATTGGTTCTGATACCGGTGGCTCCATACGACAGCCCGCAGCATTTTGTGGTATCAGTGGTATCAAACCAACCTATGGCTTGGTCTCACGGTTTGGCATGGTGGCTTATGCATCCAGCTTAGATCAGGCAGGACCTATGGCACGTCGGGTGGAAGATTTGGCAATCGTACTCCAGGCTATGGCAGGATTTGATGAAAAAGACTCAACTTCTATACAGCAAGACATTCCTAATTATTTTGAGCAGTTATCAAAACCCTTAAGCAAGTTACGTATTGGATTACCCACCTGCTTCTTCCAAACAGGACTAGATGAAGGTATACAAAAAGCCATTTTTGAGGCTGTTGATGTTTTCAAAAGCTTGGACATGGAGATTGTGGAGGTCGATTTAAAATTACAACATCTTTGGGTGCCAACTTATTATGTCATTGCTTGTGCTGAAGCATCGTCCAATTTATCACGATTTGATGGTTTACGATTTGGGTATCAAAGTACCAAACAATCAAATATAACAGAACACATCACAGCTTCTCGCAGTGAAGGTTTTGGTGAAGAGGTCAAACGCAGAATACTTGCTGGGACGCATATACTTTCTTCAGGGTACTTTAATGCCTATTATTTGCAGGCACAAAAAATACGACGTCTGATTCAAGCTGAGTTGGTATCCGTACTTGAAGGGGTGGATTTGATACTTGGACCAACAACACCTACCTGCGCCTTTAAATTGGGCGAAAAAATTACAAATCCTGTACAAAATTATCTTGCAGATGTCTATACAGTAGCAGCCAATCTTGCAGGATTACCTGCCCTATCAATCCCGGTTGGCTTCAGTGATGGCCTTCCTGTTGGGCTACAACTTATGGGCAAACATTTCAGCGAAAGCCAAATGCTCAATTTGGCACATGCCTATCAACAACAAACGGATTGGCACTTAGCCAGCCCAACACATTAAAGGTTTTTATGGACTGGGATATCGTCATCGGGCTTGAAGTACACGCTCAATTAAAAACAAAATCAAAACTTTTCTCAGGCGCTGCAACCACCTTTGGTGCTTTGCCTAATTCGCAGACTTGTTTCATTGATGCAGGTTTGCCTGGCGTTTTGCCAGTTTTAAACGAACAAGCGGTGGTCATGGCCATTCAAGTGGGCCTTGCCATTGGTGCGGATATCAATGATGGGAGCGTATTTGAGCGCAAAAACTATTTTTACCCTGATTTGCCAAAAGGCTATCAAATAAGTCAACTGCAAAAACCCATAGTCAGCAATGGTTCTTTGCCAATTGGTTTGGCTGATGGGACTATAAAAACCATTGAGATTGTGCGCGCACATTTAGAAGAAGATGCCGGGAAATCCCTACATGAAATGCATTCGAATTTCAGTAGCATTGACTTAAACAGAGCTGGAATTCCCTTACTTGAAATTGTGACTGCCCCTTGTTTATTTTCTGCCGAAGAGGTTATTTGTTATTTAAAAACCTTGCATCAATTGCTTAGATTTTTAGGTGTTTGCGATGGAAACATGCAAGAAGGATCCTTTAGAGTCGATGTAAATATCTCATTAAAACCCAAAGGGTCTGCTACCCTTGGCATAAGAACCGAATTAAAAAACTTAAATTCTTTCCGTTTTATTGAGAAAGCAATCGCTTGCGAATACACAAGACATGAGGCTTTGTTAGAAAGTCAACAGTCAATAAAACAAGAAACCCGCCTGTATAATCCAGACACAAATACCACCTATGCCATGCGCGAAAAACAATTTGAAAATGATTATCGATATTTCCCAGATCCAGACTTATTGCCCATTCAAATTACAAGGTACCAAATTGCAGAAATAAAAAGCAAACTTCCTGATCTGCCCAAGGATATTTATAAACAATTAAGCACCCTACCTGGGTTAAATGAAGAAGACATCCTGTTTGTATTATCCTCTCCCGCAGCCTATAGGTATTACAAGGACATAAAAAATTGTTCTTATAGCTCAGATAAACTCATCATCAATTGGTTAAAAGGCCCTTATGCAGCTGCGCTGAACGATCAAAACCTAAGCTTTGAACAACCACCCATGTCAGCCCAAACGCTGGCAAAGCTTCTCAACAAACTTCATGAAAAAGTGTTATCTACATCTACCGCTAAAACCATATTTACTGAACTTTTGTCTACACCAGAGGCAGATATTGAAGCGATCATTCTAAGGGAAGGTCATGACACCATAGCTTGTGACCAACATTTGGAGTCCATTATTAAAACATTAATCAACCAATTTCCAAACCAAGCTGCAGATTATAAAGCAGGTAAAGACAAGTTGTTGTCCTTTTTTGTAGGCCAAGTCATGAAGCAGATGCAAGGCAAAGCAAACCCTGAGGTGGTGAGCGGGGTGTTGAAGAAATATTTGGACAGTTAAAGCTTATATATTCTTAATACTAACAAAATTACATGTTAATAACTTGAATTTCTTAAAAAGGCACCGGGGTTAGAAGTCGAGTCCACACATATTTCTCAAACAATTACCATGACAACTAGAACGGTCCGGCCCCATATTTTTACAAATTCGGTCACAGGTGTCATTACAATTCTGTTCCTGCGCCATGGTGAGGCTAGTAATAATCATAAAGCTTCCCAAAATTAAGGATTTAAGTAGTGTTCTAATCATATCATTCCTTAGTAGTTACCTTATTAAATAATACTAATAGTATAGTATATTTTCAATAAAAGGAGAGTATTTTAAGGTATGAAACAAAAGCTGGTAAAGACAAGTTGTTTTCCTTTTTGTAGGCAAGTCATGAAGCAGGCAAAGCAAGTCAAGCCCTTAGGTGGTTAACGGTAGTTGAAGGTATATTGGACAGTAAAGCATTAAGATAAATTTAAAATTTATGCTTAGAGAGAGTCCAATTAACTTTAGGGTCATTGATGTGGTCGTGTAATTTAACTTGAAACTTAATTCGATGTGATATACAGAAAATTCCAAATGATCACATCAAGGAGCAACAATCAGGTGGAGGAATTGGCATGTGTCGCTCCTGCATTTTAAGAATTATATACTCCGCACAAGGTTCATTGGAACCGTTCCGGGCCGCAGCCAAGGGTGTGTACCCAAGGCTGTCAATAGGGGCAAGATTTGCTCCAGCATCGATGAGTGCAATCACACAATTCAGATGTCCATTGCTTGCAGCATAATGCAGGGGAGTTTCAAGAAAATCCCACCTGCGGGCATTAACGTCTGCTCCATGGTCCATTAATAATTTGAGACATTCAAGATTACCGCTTGATGCAGCCCAAAATAAAGGTGTCAGGCCAAACCCCTCTACGCTTTGAATGGCGCCCTCAGAAGACCAAATCCTCCCTACTGTTCTGGCATTCACAGGTGCTCCTTGACTCAGTAACCAGGTTAACAGCTCGATGTAACCTTGCTGTACTGCCAGGTGCACAAAGGTGGCATCTAAAAGACCTTCTTCATTTCTGAACTGTGCCTTAGGATTGATTTTATTTTTTAGTAAGGGAATGAATTGATCATACCCTGAATGGAGAACTTGCCCGAATAATTGATTCAATTCACTTTGAGGCGTGTTGCTGTCTTGAATTCGTTCGATAATAATTCTTCGCAAATGAAAACCACGCTGGTAGTAAGTGGATAAAGGCAAATTTTTAGATTTGGGTCTGGTAGAAGTAATTTCGGAGGTAATGTGATTGAGGTAATATTTTTTTTCACCCATCATCTGAGTGATTCGGAGATCAAAAGAACGATTTACAGAGCGGGTACTTGCCGTTGCACCTACATCCAGAAAAGAAAATACATGCTTTATCAACACATATGGAAAACTGGTTATTGTGGAATGAGGTAAACTTTCCTGTTTTATATCTCCCTTCACAGGAAATAAGACAGTTAACAGGCCCCGAAAAGGAATGCGTAGCCATGCCAGCGGAAAGGTAATCAATTGAAAAATACCACGCGATACATAAGCAATGCCTTCAATAAACCATGTTGTTAATTGAACACCATTTTCATGACTGTGGTTTGCAAAGTCTAAATTCACGAGTTGCCAAAACGACTTTAGACTAATAACAAGAGGCACGAACAGAATATTAAAAAGACCTCGGATAATGTTCATTAGCCCTCTGGCAGGCTGGATGATATCAAGCAAAAGAGTGTATCTGGCAGGATAAGGTTGTAGGGTATTTAAAACATCCATTTTAATGGCATAAAATGGCTTAAGACTTCCTTCTAATTGATAACTAAAAATATAGTCCGGCTTTTGCTGATAGTATTCATAACTACTGGCTGCAAAACTTGATATATAATCAAAAAAGGAGGTGTATTTGGGCATGACATTTGTCTTTTTTTAAACAGAAATCAAGGCAATAAAAACGAGTTGGTCGGTAAGCCGGGTTCTGTCGTGGACAATCATTCATCTAGGGCACATGTCACCACATGCCTCAAGCGACCTACCCGAATCCCATGCGGGCCGCATGCTCTGACAATGTCAATGGATTCCTATTTGGTCTTGCTCCAGGTGGGGTTTTCCCTGCCACGACTGTTGCCAATCGTGCGGTGCGCTCTTACCGCACCATTTCACCCTTACCTATATCCTATCGAGATAGAATATAGGCGGTATATTTTCTGTGGCACTTTCCGTAGGCTTACACCTCCCAGGCGTTACCTGGCACCTTGCCCTTTGGAGCCCGGACTTTCCTCCCTTTGTATGCACAAAGAGCGATTGCCTAACCAACTCTGCGGGCTATAGTATCAGTTAGGCAGTCCGAAGGCCAGAAGAATTAATCTTCGTCTCTTGTACCAATGAACTCATCATCAAAATAACGTTTGAGCTTGGTTCTTAAAGTACCACGACTAACACCAAGAACCCGTGCAGCTTTAGATTGATTGTAACGCGTCAATTCCATCACTGTTCGGAATAAAGGTGCTTCGATTTCTTCAACGATGAGTTGATATAAATTTAAGTTATCATCTTTATTGTTGATGGTACTTAAATATTTTTTTACGGCATGAACCACTTGTTGGGAAAGCGCTTCATTACTATGTGTAACTTCTTCCATTACTGCTGTCATTATACTCTCCAAATACATATACAAAAAAAAATAAACAAAAATTAGGTTAGCGCAACATCCGCAGAACACCATGAGCTATATAATATCAAATATCGCAAAGAGTGTAAACATTGTTTTAATGATATTCATTTATTAAGGTAAAATTAAGTGGAAAACTGTACTTTAATTGATCTCATTGATTGTAAAACTCTCACCACAGCCACATTGTCCTGTTTGATTTGGGTTATTAAAAACCAATTTGAAGTTTAATCCTTGTCTGATGTAATCTATTTGTACATTTTTCATATAAAGATAACTTGCCTTATCCACGAATAATACATAGTCACCTAAGGGTTTACTCAAATCATTTTCATCTGAAATTTTGACATAATCTAAAACATAAGAAAAACCCGAGCAGCCAGTTTTTTTAACAGATAAACGCACGCCAATATGACCAGGATTTTTGTTTAGATAAGAAATCATATGGTTTTGGGCCGATTCTGTTAATTGAATATTCAAATTTGTATCACTGGTATGATGAAGGACTGCGCTCATAAATAATTCCTCTTGTTTATTAATAATTATAGTGCATGTAAACGCTGGACTTGAGTGCAAATGATAGAAATAGCATCATCAATCTGTTTTTGTTGGGTAAAACGTCCCATGGATAATCGCAGAGAACTATAAGCCAATTCATCGGTAAGCCCCAAGGCGCTTAACACATAGGAAGGTTGAATGCTGGCAGAAGAGCAAGCTGAAGCCCGAGAAACTGCCATAGCGCTCAATGCCATTAATAAATCTTCACCTTTAATACCGGCAAAGGTAAGGTTTAAGTTTCCGGCAATACGCAGATCTTCATGTCCATTTAAGGAAAGCCCGGGAAGATGCTTAATTCCATTCCACAAAGCCTTTCGAAAACTTAAAATACGAAGTTGCTCTTGTTCTCTCAAGCGCTCAGATAATTCAAAGGCAGCACCCATGCCAACTATCTGATGGGTGGCCAAGGTACCAGAACGCAGGCCACCCTCATGACCACCGCCAAAGGTTTGAGGTTGTAACCGAATTCGCGGCTTGCGACGTACGTATAAGGCGCCTACCCCTTTTGGGCCATAATTTTTGTGCGCTGAAAATGACATAAGATCCACGTGGATTTTACTTAAATCAATGGCAATTTTACCAGCACTTTGAGCGGCATCCACATGAAAAAGAATGCCTTGATTCTGCAAACGTTCACTGATTGCAGCAATGTCTTGAATCACGCCAATTTCATTATTCACTTGCATGATAGAAACCAAAATGGTCTCTTTTTTAATATTTTGCTTTAATTGACTTAAATCCAATAAACCATCCGCTTGGGGTTTGAGGTAGGTTACTTCAAAGCCTTCTTTTTCTAACTGATGAAAGCTATCAAGCACGGCTTTATGCTCTGTGCTCATGGTTATCAGATGTTTGCCTTTGTTTTGATAAAAGCGGGCAGCACCCAGCAAGGCCAAATTATCTGCCTCCGTGGCCCCAGATGTAAAAACAATCTCTTCACTGTCTGCATGAATTGAATCAGCAATTTGTCTTCTAGCCAGAGCCACGGCTTTAGCTGCAGTCGCCCCATAAGCATGTGTATTTGAAGCAGGATTACCAAAATGGGCATCTGGACCCATATATTTCAACATCTCATCGATGACTTCGGGATCTATAGGCGTTGTTGCCATGTAATCAAAATACATTGGTTTTAAGGAGGTTTGTTCTGACATGTTACTCCACCTGCTTGTTTCTCGCCCATTCAAGTGATTTTTGAATTTGACTGAGCATGCCTCGCAAAATACTCACTTCCATCTTCTCAAGATGTACTCTATTGAATAACCGACGCACTCTTTGCATCAAGCGACGTGGGGTCACCGCTTTTAAAAATTTTATTTCTATAAATACTTGTCTTAAATGTTCATAAAATTGTTCCACTTCATCCGCAGTAGCTTTTTCAAGCGGATAAAAAGCCACTATGGCTTGAGGCGCAAGTATTTTCATTCGTAATTCATAGGCTATGATTTGGACTGCATGGGCTAGGTTTAAGGAACTGTATTCTGGGTTACTAGGGATATTGATATGGTAATGACAGGTTAATAATTCATCATTGGTAAGTCCTGCATGTTCCCGGCCAAAGACCACAGCTACCTGCATGTTGTCTGATTGCTTTTGAATGAGTTCAGCACTTTCGGATGGGAGAAGGCCTGGTAAGGCTAGCCCTCGAGGTCTGGCACTGGTTGCAAGGATGAGCTGACATCCTGCCAAGGCTTCTTCCAGAGTATCAACACACACTGCTTTGAGCAAAATATCATCAGCGCCAGCTGCAAGCTCTGTGGCTTTATAATCTGGGAATAATTTAGGTCTAACCAAATAAAGCGATTGTAAGCCCATGGTTTTCATGGCCCTAGCTGTAGAACCAATATTTCCAGGGTGAGATGTTTCTACTAAAATGATACGAACGGAACTTAAAATCATGAGTTATCTGTGTGAACCTATAATAATGAATTATATCATAGCAAATAGCTCAGACTGCTCTTTAGAATAAATAAAATGTGTTAGAATGATCTTTTTGTATTCGTTTAAAGGCATACCCCACATGGAACCACTCTTAAATATAGCTGTTAGTGCTGCACGACTTGCTGGCGATATCATCATACGCCATATGGACCAAGTAAGTCATCTTAAAATAACCCCTAAAAATGGCAATGATTATTTTACCGAAGTGGACACCAAAGCCGAACAGGCCATCATCAATACAATCCGCAAGGCCTATCCTTCCCATGGTATTTTAGCTGAAGAAAGTGGCTTTCAAGAGGGAGATGGCGAATCACTCTGGATCATTGACCCCTTAGACGGCACAACCAATTATATGCATGGTTTTCCATTTTACTCTGTATCCATTGCCTTAAAAGTAAAAAATAAAATCGAGCACGGGGTGGTTTATGACCCCCTGCGACATGAATGTTTTGCAGCCAGTCGCGGCCGTGGTGCTCGGTTGAATGATACAAAAATACGAGTTTCTAAGCAAACCCTGCTCAATGGGTCATTATTAGCCACCGGTGTGCCTGTGCGAGATCTAGAGTTGGCACAAAAATATTGGCCTGTGATTCAAACCTTATATGGTCGTTGTGGCAGTATTAGAAGGACAGGGTCTACCGCCTTAGATTTAGCCTATGTAGCAAGTGGCAGAATGGACGGATTGTTAAAATTTGGCCTAAGCACCTGGGACATCGCTGCCGGTGCTTTATTGATTAAGGAAGCAGGAGGCCTTGTGAGTAATGCTTTTGGCGAAGATGATTTTCTAGATGGAGCCAGCATTGTTGCAGGAACGCCTAAAGTATTTAAATCTTTATTACAAACCATTGCTCCGGCTTTAAAAGCTATGTAAGTGAAGCTTAAGGATTAAAAATTTAAATATAATAACAAAAAGTTACTATTTTTCTGTAATTTTATTTCAATCATCTATAATCATCATAATTGCGTGAACTAAGGAAGGTCAATGTTGATTAATGATTCTAAAAAAATTATTTTTATATCTCTTTTATTATTTAGTTCTACCATCATCTCAAGTACTAGTACTGACAGTCCACCGGATTTTTCTATAGCGCAGATTCCAGATACACAAGGGTTCATGGGGAAGCCTGCAAATTGTGTAGATCCCTCCCAAATAACAGATATGTACAATTGGATTTTTGCAGATAATCTTAATAACAAGAAAAATTATCAATATATTTTTCATGTTGGCGATATCATCGGTAATCCCAGCCAATACAATCCTCCTTCAACTTCATCAAATCCTGTAAATCATTCACATAATGACATACAAAAAACAGATCAAGGGATATTTAATCCCCAAAGTCCGCAAGATAATGCCCAATGGGCTCAAGCAAGAGGTGCATTCAATATTTTAACCACAAAAAATGTTGGTCCTACTGCCATACCTTATGGTTTTGCAACCGGAAACCATGATTATTTATGGCCTGTTGGACATGATGGCTATTCAGATTATTCAGTAGTAGCCAACAATGTGATTACTGAGGTTTATTCTTTTTTAAAACTTATGTACTCAAACCCAGCCAATGGCAATACCTTTATAGATGATCCTTTATATACCCAAGGCACTCTTAAAAATGTATACCCAAGTGGTCAATATTATCTTATTTCATATCATGAGTTTAATGGCACAAGCAAAAGTGGTAAAATCATCCCCTTTGTGGCCTTGAACCTTCCTTATGGTTTAACTGGGTCTCCTGCTGGGTTGGCAGCTGTAACTAAGTTCATTCAAGAAACCAATGCGCTTTTTATTTTAAATGTGCATACTGTTGAGGCAATTGAGTATCAACCTGGTGGGTTTTATGCTCTCATCGCAAATAACAAGAAAATATTTATGGTTTTATATGGCCATGACCCATCACCCGTCTTTCAAAATGGTACCTATGTACCTATCGACGGAATTACTGTAGCAAGAGGGGTCACACCTTCTTATCAATACCGCTTTGATTACCAAGAGGGACCGCCTTACACTTGCGTATTGAATAAAGATGGTCCTAATTTGCCACAACATCCTTTGCTAAGGACCTATGAATTTACCATTGATTCACCTAATTCTGGAGATTTAAGCTGGAAAGTGAATGATGTTCAAGCATGGACTGTAAATTCTATCTATAACAAAGATAGAAATCCATTCTGGACATGGACAACACCGCCCAGTGTTCCTGTAGTCACACCAAATGTCAAACCACAGGCACTTTATACTATTCAATATGATCAATATTTGGACTGATTACTTTTGTTACAAAGATGGTAAAATTTTTTAAATAAAGCCTTCTTTAAAAAAAAGAAGGCTTTATTTTAGGTAGAATGAAATGATTGTAATTAGTAAATTCTTTAATCTATATCCACGACATCATTTCTAATTTTGCCCCTTCCAATAATTATAAGGCGAGATACCAGCTGCTGATGAAGGTCCCCACAATGTACCATCAGGCATGCTTTTGATCATGCTTTTAATATGTTCTATACCTATGCTCGCTCCCAGCTTAACACTCACCATATGAGTAAATTCAATATCCTTTTGATTAGGAGATTCAATGGCACTCAAAGAAAATGGATTGGTGGCAGACCCTCTAAAGAAGTCATAAACCCCAAAACCATAGCCCATAAAGTGTTTTACCGCATCTCCAATTTTAAAAGACGCAGGTACTTCAAAATTGACAGAACCTACAGGCACATCATAAGGAAGCTCAGATTGATAAAAATAAACAGCGCCCTGCTCTCCATTCCATAGGACTTGATTTTTCTGAAAATGTTCTACTGCCAGACCATATGGTTACATCATGTCCATTTACTATTAAACCATGGTTTGCTTCATCATATTCCATTTACCTGCATTCTTATCTTGACTGCCTTGAGCTGGATTGGCATGGTCAGCTCGCCATAGCCATAGATTATCAGCTAAAGCATAGTTGTCATTAATAGTGATACAACTGTTGGCCTGTCCTGAAATGTGTCCACCAATGCGGCAATACACATCAGACAGTAGGACTGGTTGATTGATATCCCCAGATGCGCCTACTTTTTCACCAATTTGTAGTAATGAGGCATCTGTTTCCTGGATTGGTGCATTAGAGCCTGCTTCAAACAATAGTCCTGAAATCTTAACACCCACAGCGGAGGTAGTCATGATAGGAATACTGGATGTCGTTCCTGTTAAAACAGGTACTCCTAAGCCTAAAACAACAGTATTGGGCTGACTGATTTGTATAGTTGAACTCAAATTATATTGTCCAGGTGTGAAGATCAAAGCTTTTATATTGGGTTTTTTTAAACCATCATTGATTGCTTGGCTGGTCATTGATGGTTTGGCAATGAAAAATTGATCTTGATTGATTGTAGTCCCTGCCTGTCCCCAGTCTGGTCCAATAGAAGCCGTGTTTTTTAAAGCTGGAACTTGTATTTGGAACTCCTGTTGATTTTCATCAAAAGTCAAATAAGGTTTTTCCGCAATACGTGGGGTCGCACTTAAAGTAGTATTAGGAAAGCCATCAGAGGGCGAATTTTCAGAACCTACGAAAACCATATTCCAAACCCCTGGATCATACCAAGCACCCATGTGTGTATTACGAGTTAACCATTGTTGCTGCCCACTAGAAGCAATACCTGTATCTATTTGGCTATTGGCTAGAAATCCACCACTGGCATAATGTGGGCCTCCAAGCGCTAGAACCAATACCCCAGGCACATGAAGGTTACGTAAGGGTGCGGCTTGTGATACCGCCCAAACCATGTCTTTATTTACAGTGAAGTTCTCTGCAGAACGCCAAAAATTATCAAGACTGGTATTACCATGTAAATCATCAGCACTGACTTCTACAGTTTGAATGGTGGTCTCATTTGGTGTTAAACCCAAGCCCATCACTTGTGTATAATAACCCACTGGAACTGATATTTTTGGATACAGGCCTGGTTGAAACAATAAGGCATACCCATTACTGCCAAATTGATTGTTTGTTTCCATAGCATGAATATTCGTAACCACACTTTGGATGCTGCCTTTTGATTCCTTAGAATCAAAAACACACACATTGCTACCAAAAATTGTACTTTCATATCCCTGGCAGAGAGATTGTGCTAAAGATGTTTTGGCAGCCAATAATAATCCAGCTACCAGAATTGTTTTTGAGGTACTTATTTGCATTTTTGATCCTTATAAAGTTCAAGGTAAGGTAGGCGAAGTGGATAACACCCAACATGGTTGTTATATAATCATATTGTAGGAAGAAATATATTAAACTAGGGGGTTAATGAAAAAAAATTGTAAAAGATGACATTATGTCAAAAGAAGCGGGGGGAAGTTACCTGGCACATGCAGAAAGACAACATGTTCCAGGCATTTGCAGCATAAATTTAACCCAGACTTGCTGGTAAAAAATTTAAATTCTCATTAGTCATGATGGTGACTAACATATCCTCTGTTATATCCATGGCCACCGTGATTCCTATAGCCACCATGATACCTATATCCTGCATCTCTATATTCTGAGTGCGGTCTATAGTGTACATGGACAACATCATTATACGTTCTATAAGTTTTATACTTTCTATTCGTTCTATATCTAACTGGCCTACTAGTTCTATTCGTTCTATATTTAACTGGACTAATATAGTATACATTGTTATATCCATGGCTACGATAATCAGGACCGTAGTTTACATGCCTTACCCCGGCGCCATGATGACCAACACTCACCACATGGCCGCCAACACCAACACCCATACCAGGTTCGTGAGCCATACAAATGCCACTACCCAGAAGCATGCACGAAAACATGATATTACGTATTTTTTTATTTTGTATTGTATTCATAACAGTTCCTTATGTTTTTTATTAATACATCATGTATAATTATAGAGCGCAATTTGTTTTTTGCCAGGTTACTATAAGAAAATAAAGCTAATTTTTATTTTTCTTTTTATTTGCAGAAAATTTTTGTAATAATGCTTTTTTTCCATTGCGGCTTTTGACCTTGTCATATATAAGCTCAGAGCGTATTTAAAAATAAAAATTAGGAGAGTGCCAGTTGTCAGCTTCAAAATTTGTAGTAAATGATGATTTATTAAACAGTTGTATTTTTATAGCAGATTGGCCATTGTCTCGGGTTTTATTAAAGAATACCAACCAATACCCATGGCTGATTTTAGTTCCTCGAAGGGACAAGGTAACTGAAATATATCAATTATCTCAAATTGACCGCCATGCTTTAATCGATGAGATTTCAAAATTGTCTGAGATTATGCAGTTATATTTTAAACCAAATAAATTAAATGTTGGATCTTTGGGTAATATTGTCCCCCAGCTTCATGTACACATCATTGCAAGATTTAGCAATGACACTGCTTGGCCTTATGGGGTATGGCAGAATAAAAGTCAAACAGATGGTGTATATGAATCATCTTCTTCAACATTACAAGAGTTAATCCCTTTGGTTGAATCGGCTTTTACTTCAGCGGTCTAAATTTTATATAAGCAACCTATTAAACGGCAGTCTTAATGGGTAATGATATAATGACTCTTCCTGTATTACGACTTCGTCTAATACAGGCTACATTTGATGAAAAGAGCCGCAGGTAGCCTGTATTAGACGTAGTCGTAATACAGGTTATCTCTGATGCATAAAGGTGTTAGGTTGGGCTTATATAGGCTATGTGGGTTTTTATGAATAACTGTATATAAATATCAACCCAATCATCTAACCATCAATTTTCTTTAATTCATCCAGCAAAGATGACTCTTCCTGTATTACGACTTCGTCTAATACAGGCTACATTTGATGAAAAGAGCCGCAGGTAGCCTGTATTAGTCGTAGTCGTAATACAGGTTATCTTTGATGCATAAAGGTATTAGGTTGGGCTTATATAGGCTATGTGGGTTTTTATGAATAACTGGATATAAATATCAACCCCATCATCTAACCATCAATATTCCTTAATTCATCCAGCAAAGATTTTGCGGCCAATTGCTCTGCCTTTCTGCGATTTGATCCATGACCAAATGATACATTGGCTATACCTTTAACTGTACAGCTCACGTAGAATATTTGATCATGCTCATCGCCTTCAACCTTGGTTAAGACATATTCTGGTAAAGGGTATTTTTCAGACTGTAAATATTCTTGTAGCTGTGTCTTAGAATCTTTTAAAGTTTCGTTTAAATCAGAAGATTCCAATCGTTTCCAATATAAATGTAAAATGACTTTTTGGGCGGACTCGATACCACCATCAAAAAAGACCGCCGCAAATACAGCCTCTAAAGCATCAGCCAAGATTGACGCTCTGCGAAATCCTCCACTCTTAAGCTCTCCCTGACCCAGAATTAAGAAATTACCTAAGCCAATTTCAGCACCAATTTCTGCTAATGTATCACCTCTAACCAAAGAAGAACGCAAACGGCTCAATTGGCCTTCACTGTAAGCGCCAAACCTTTTAAATAATTCATTTGCAATTACAAAGCTTAATATTGAATCGCCTAAAAATTCGAACCGCTCATAGTTTTCTGCACCCATACTACAATGCGTCAAAGCTTGTTTTAAAAATTTAGGGTGCTTGAAATGATAACCTAATCGCCTGGACAATCTGTCTAAATCTATTTTCACTACAGCATATACCTCAGTAATCGGGGGCAAACATCTATTTTTTGACTGAACACTAACAAAGCTTTTTAGCCTATGTACCGCGCTTTATGCACGGTATCCAGACGATCTTAAATAAAGTTCGAAACCAGATTCCGCGCATAAAGCGCGAAACGTAGGCAATAATGATGTTATTAGTCCGTTTTAGAAGCACTTACCCTGTAATTTTTTTGATTAACTAATGAATTAAGTTACCTATTTTTGACCAGCGAACCGAATCAGTTTTACCATTCCAACTCATCCATACCAACAAAGCCTTGCCCCTAAAGTTTTCCTCAGGAACAAAACCCCAAAATCGGCTATCAGCACTGTCATCACGGTTGTCACCCATCATAAAATAATGGCCTTTTGGAACTTCTATATCAAAATCAAAGGCAGGTACATTTGTTCGCACAAAAATATCATGAATCTTTCCATTTAAATTTTCAGTGTACTGGGCTACAGCATTGCCAGAACTTTCGTCTATGGTATATTTGACAAACGTCTGTTTTGCTTCCTGTCCATTGATTGTTAATTTTTTATTATGATAACCAACCTTATCACCTGGGACGCCAATCACCCGTTTAATAAAGTCCATTGAAGTATTTGGTGGCCAACGAAATACAGCAACCTCCCCAGTTTTAGGATCAGCCACTGACAAAAACTTCTTTTCCCAAACAGGCAAGCGAAAACCGTAAGAGAACTTATTCACTGCTACAAAATCACCAACCAGCAAGGTGGGTTCTAAAGAGCCTGAGGGAATTCGAAAGGGTTCTATTAAGAAGGATCGCAACATCAGTACGAGTAAAAAAACGGGGAAAAATGACCGAGAGTATTCGATGAGTCGATTTGGTTTTTGGCTGGTAGAGCGTTTTTTAGACCAAAAAACCATATCTAACAGCGTAATAACACCACTGACCGCTGTTAATATAACTAAAATTAGAGCAAAATTCATAAGGTAATCCTATTCATGTTCAATGATCAATAATACAATAAACTATTATTATTTTTTCCTATCGGTTTGAAAAACAGCCATAAAAGCTTCTTGTGGAATTTCAACCTGACCAACCTGCTTCATTCTCTTCTTGCCTTTCTTCTGTTTATCCAACAACTTTCGCTTACGTGACACATCCCCGCCATAACATTTGGCAATCACATTTTTACGCAAAGCTTTAACGGTTTGACGAGCAATGATTTGACTTCCTAAGGCCGCTTGGATGGCCACATCAAACATCTGCCTTGGTATGAGGTCACGCATTTTTTCGGCAATTTGTTTGCCCCTGTGGTGGGCTGCTGACCGATGCACAATGACTGACAATGCATCCACGCGTTCGCTGTTGATGAGAATATCCATCCGCACCAAATCGGCCACATCAAAGCGCAAAAAACTATAATCTAAAGAAGCATAACCACGACTGACAGATTTTAATCTATCAAAAAAATCAGAAACCACTTCATTCATAGGAATATCATAAGTCACTGACACTTGTCGTCCACTATAAGTCATGTTTACTTGAACACCACGGCGTTCAATGCATAAGTTGATGATGGAGCCTAAATACTCGTTTGGTACTAGTATATTTGCCCGTACGATTGGTTCAAACATTTCTTGAATGTGTGATGGTGAAGGCAATTGTGAAGGATTATCCAACAACAAAGACTCGCCTTTTTGGGTTGTAACTTTATATACAACTGTGGGTGCTGTAGAAATCAAATCAAGATCATATTCTCTTTCAAGCCGTTCTTGGACAATTTCCATATGTAACATGCCCAAAAAGCCACATCGAAAACCAAAGCCTAGGGCTTCTGAGGATTCGGGTTCGTAAAATAAGGAAGCATCATTTAAACTTAGTTTGGCCAAGGCCTCTCGAAATAATTCAAAATCTTCAGAGCTGATTGGAAATAAGCCAGCATAGACTTGGGGTTTGATGCGTTGAAACCCAGGCAAACTGTGTTGGGCAGGATTTTTATCAAGGGTTAGGGTATCCCCTACTGGGGCTCCTTGAATTTCTTTAATTCCAGCTATGACATAACCCACCTCACCAGCATGTAAGGTCTCAAGCTTTGTCCGTTTAGGGGTAAATATACCAACTTGAACCACTTCGTACGTTCTGCCGGTAGACATGACCCGCATTTTATCGCCTTTACAGATCTTACCATTCTTAATACGAACCAAGGAAACCACCCCAAGATAGCTATCAAACCAGGAGTCGATAATCAGGGCTTGTAAAGGTGCGCTCACATCACCAACAGGTGGTGGAATTTTTTGAACCAAAGCTTCTAAAACATCATCAACGCCTAGTCCGCTTTTAGCACTGACATGAATTGCATCATGCGCATCTAAACCTATGATGTCTTCAATTTCAGAAATGACTCTATCAGGCTCGGCTTGGGGTAGGTCAATTTTATTTAAAACTGGTAATACGGTAAGCTCTTGATCAATGGCAGTATAACAAACAGCCACCGTCTGTGCTTCAACCCCTTGGGCAGCATCTACTACTAAAATGGCGCCTTCACAGGCAGCAAGGGACCGTGAGACTTCGTAGGTAAAATCTACATGTCCTGGGGTATCAATAAAATTGAGTAAATATACTGTACCATCTTTAGCAGTGTAGTTTAGAGAAACAGATTGGGCTTTGATGGTTATGCCTCTTTCTTTTTCTATGTCCATAGAATCTAGGACTTGTGAACTCATTTCTCTTTCGCTTAATCCACCACACACTTGAATAAACCTATCGGCCAAGGTGGATTTACCGTGGTCGATGTGGGCTATGATAGAGAAATTTCGAATTCGTGTTAAATCATTCAAATGAACAAACCTAGTTGCAAATAGTGCTATTCTAGCTTAAATGTTGTAATCCACAAAGTAACTTTGAAGAATTCTTCTGCAGATGATTTGCTTATATTGTCGAATTTTATTAAAATCGCTCTTTGAATCTTTTGTTTTGGATATCTTATGCGTCAAAAAAGCGTGCTGTTATTTCTTCTAACCTTTTTCATTTCTGTTACTTCTTTTTCAAACACAGCCTTTACAAATCGTACAGATGTGCAATCCTTCATAACAACCATGGTAAAACAGCACCAATTTAATAAAAAAGAGCTGTATTTAATTATGAATCAAGTGGTTATACAGCCTCAAATCATAGAGTCTATCGACAAGCCCTATGAGAAGAAAAATTGGGATGTTTACAGCGCCCTATTCTTAACCCCACAGCGCCTTAAAGAAGGTCTTGATTTTTGGCATGATAATCAGGCTTTGCTGAATAAAGCACAAGAAAGATTCGGGGTGCCTGCGGAAATCATCGTTGCCATTTTAGGTGTAGAAACATTTTATGGAACCCGACAAGGTCAATATAGGGTTCTGGATGCACTGGCCACATTGGCATTTAATTACCCAAAACGCGCGCCCTTTTTTACCAATGAGTTAAAAGAATATTTACTGCTGTGTAAAGAGCAGAAAATTCCAGCAACCCATTATTATGGTTCCTATGCCGGAGCCATTGGTCAACCCCAGTTTATGCCCAGTAGTTATAGACAATATGCAGTGGATTTTACAAACAAAGGTAAAATTGACTTGGTTGCAGACAATGGGGCTGTGATTGGCAGCGTTGCCAATTATTTTCATAAGCACGGGTGGTCATTAAAAGATGATGTAGTGCAACAAGCAAAAATAAAGGGTTCTCGTTACCAGACTGTTTTGAGTAATCCAAAATTTGCTAATTATTCTTATACTCAACTGCAAGCTGCTGGCATAAAACCCAAAAATGGTTCATACAAACACCCGGCAAAGGCAGGTTTGATTGAGTTGACCACAGAAAAAGGTCAGGAATATTGGGTAGCATATCCTAATTTCTTTGTGATTACTCGTTACAATACAAGCCCGCAATATGCGCTGGTTGTTTATTTACTATCACAACAATTAAAAACCCAATGGGCGCAAAGGAATTCCCAAAAACCCAAGGCTTATGTATGATGTAATTTCATCAACAAAAAATATTGCACTCACATGGACACTTGCTTTTTATTTGCTAAGCATTTAACTGATACTGGATGTGTTGCATTAAAACTCTCTCAAGAGGCTTCCCTAGTGGTGCCTCCTGAGCAGCTTAGTTTTGATAAAATTAGAAGTTTACAAAAAAATTGCAAAACCATCATCATTGAAGACAGTGAAAATACCAGTATGTTGTCACTAGAGTTGACCTGGTTACCTGAACGCAAAGCCAGGCTTGCCATTCCTTTTGCCCTAGAAGACAAGCTCGCCCAACCCATATCCAGTCTTCATTTTGCTTTTGATAAACTAAGATATCAGGACAACCATTATTTAGTGACGGTGATAAGCAAAGAACGACTTAGAGAAATTGAGCTTAGGCTTAAAGAGAATGCCATTGACTATGACTTGATTACCACTGATTGGTTTGCACTGTCACCTCAAGAGCTTATAGTCAGTGAATCGAGCTTGCTCATACATTATATAGACTTTAAAGGTGCACTTTCAGGTGATTTAGCTACGCATTATTTAAGTACCCACCCCTTAAACCAGCCCATACTGTTCCAAGACAGTCAAATCAGGCCTGAACAAGATTTGCCACAAAAAGATGAGCAATCCTTGGTGTGGATTGCACAACGTCTTTTAAGAACCAAGCCCTTAAACCTATGTCAGGGTGAGATGCAAGCAGGCCACGAGTCAGCCTCTTCAAGAAAAAAATTTTACCTGGCAGGATTTCTTTGTTGTCTGTGGTTGCTGTCACTGGTGATGGTAAAAGCACTTGAATTACAACAGTTATCAAACAAAACCGCCCAAATTGATGGCCAAATTGCTGTAATTTATAAACAATTCTTTCCCAATGCCAATCAGGTTGTAAGCCCAAAATTTCGTATTCAACAAGTATTAAAGGGTATAGAAAGTGCCAGCGATGCGCGTTTTTGGTATTTATTAAATCAATTTGCCAAATCTATGACGATTAAGACCATAAAAATCGAACAGCTTCGCTATCAAACTCAAAGCCTTACTACAATGCTGGTCAGTCCAGATTTTGCAAGCCTAGAACACTTAAAAGATGCGATGAGAAGTAATCAGCTTAAGGTCAAACAAACACAAGCTTCCACCAGAAATCAACAGGTTGTTGCTACTTTGGAGCTCACATGATGAATTACTTTAAGTCATTAAATGAAAGAGAACGGTGGATTACAGTCCTTGGGGGCTTAAGCATTGCCCTCTTCCTTTATTATTTATTTTTATATGAACCTCTAACAACTCAAATAGAACAAAAAAGAACCTTGCTAGCTGAAAAAATAGAAACCTTGAAATGGATGAAAGGTGTGCAACATCAATCCCAAAAAACCTCAAAAAAATCTCTAGATAATAGCCAATTACTCACAGTGATATCCGACCAACTAAAACAAAATCCACATCTTAAATTTCCCTATCAATTGCAACAAATAAGTTCAGGGGACATCCAGCTCAGTTTCGACAAAGTCCCTTTTAATTTTTTTCTGCTTTGGCTTGAAAAAATCAATGCAAAGTATGAGATGAAAATCAAACAATTCAATGTGGATCCAACCAATACTTCGGGTGTTACTCATTTAGAATTGATTATCAGCAATGAGCGGTAAATTTCGAGACAGCACTTCCGCGCTTGCTTGTCCGAACGGTTCATCATAAGGCAGTATAGGAATCTATAAATCATGTAGCCCGTATTAGCGCAGCGTAATACGGGACTTCATTCTAATTACAATCCCGTATTACGCTGCGCTAATACGGGCTACATAGGCTATAATACAATCTGAAAGTATAATTTATGGTATGGAATATTTAGCTTTTGCTAAGTATTTCTATTCAGTCAATAACTTGCAAAATTTTATAAAGAGAAAGAAGCGACACTATTTGTTCTTAGTTTTTGTAAGTGTGTTTGCTGCTGCAATATTTTCCACAGAAAATGCCTTTGCCGATTGTAAAGAAGGGACCTCTTGTACCATGCTGGAAGAAGATAACACTTTGTACAAACATCAAAAACCCAGCGTCTACCTTGAAATGTTCCTTTTCTCCAGAAACGGGTGCGCCTATGTGGACGCGATAATAAAATATTCTCAAAGTTTTGAAGATACTTTCATCTAGCAGCATTATAATACTGCTAGGTGTAAAGGTTTGAATATTTTCCTATTTGCTCTACTTAATCCTAACCACCCAAATCATTCTTCAACACTACCCTGAATTGCACCCCAATCTTTTACCCCCGCGCTTTGTTTGAGATCAGAAGGTAACCCATCTAATGCCTTTTGAGCAGCTGCTTCATCATCAAAAGTCCCATATACCCCTTTGTAATAGGTTTTACCATTATTTTTATATTTCACCTGCGCCATCCTGTCATTTTTTGGGGTTTGGGATAATTTTTGTGCTACCTCTGAGGCTTTTTCTCCATTAGCTATTTCAATGGTATACTTTTGAGGATTTTGACTTCTAACCCAAGAGTTGTCTCTTTCTCTGAAAGAAACGGGTGTTGAGATAGAATTCACATGATATGATTCAGGTACTTCTACAGCCTGTGTTTCTGGTCTTTGGTAATTAAAGTCTTGTTGATAATAAGGCTGTGGGGAGGAAGGAGTTGAGCTGGATGAATACATAACATAGGCACGATTATAATCTGTGGTCACATGCTGTTGATTGGTTACACAAGACGACAAGCTGAAAGCAAACAGCCCCAGAAAAGTAATCTTTAATTTTAATTTTAATTTAGTATTCATCAACTGCTCCTCGAAGATTATATCTAGAGTTATCTACCAAACTGTAAATAACTTTAGAGAATCGACTTGTTTTAGTTAAAATCATAAAATAAAGGTTTCTTTCATCATTTAAAGGTAAAAAAATCATTATGTGGACACAAAGACGCTCAGGCCAAAACAATCAACGAGGCGCTCAAGATCACCGCGATCCCTTTGAGCGTGACAGGACCCGAGTCATTCATTGCCCCTCCTTTCGAAGGTTGCAGAGGAAAACTCAAATTCTTGGAACGGATGAAGGTGATTTTCATAGAACACGACTTACCCATTCTTTGGAAGTCGATTCTATTGGGCGTAGCATCGTACGTAATTTGTTAAGCAACCCGGATAAGCAAATATCCATTGCAGACATCCTACCCAATGACGACCTTATCTCAGTCATTTGCTTATTACATGACATCGGACACCCGCCTTTTGGTCATGGTGGCGAGGTTGCCTTAAATTATATGATGCGTGATCATGGTGGTTTTGAAGGCAATGGGCAAACGCTTCGGTTGCTTACCAAAGTTGAAAACAGTTATGGTTTTCATGGTCTTGATTTAACCAGGCGCGCTTTATTAGGCGTACTAAAATATCCTGCACCACGATCAAAAGTCGTAGCTAAAATTCAGCCAGCCATCCATGACTCTATACATAAAACCATTAAAATCAATGATTGGTTGCCTCCAAAAGCCTATTTCGATTGTGAGCAAGAAGAGGTGGACTGGTTATTAGAGCCTTTCTCGGATGCTGACAAAACACTTTTTCAGTCCCTATCCATTCTGCCAGAACACTCCCGTGCCGGTCAATGCGCTTATCACAGTTTTGATTGTTCTATCATGGATACTGCTGATGACATTGCCTATGGTGTACACGATCTAGAAGATGCCATTCACTTACATTTAATCAACCCTGCTCACCTGGATACCCCAGAATTTAAAAGGTTACTCGATAATACAACTCTATCAACCCACCAAGCCCGTTTGATAGATTTCCTTTTTTCTTCCGATTTGAGTTACAGAAAACAGGCCATTGGGGAAATGGTCAATTATTTTATCACCTCTATTCAATTGACAACAACCAATACAGAATTTGAAAATAATTTATTTAAATACAACATCGTACTGATTCCTGAGGCTGCAGCCCTGCTTGATTATTTAAAACAATGCATCTTTGATAATGTCATTAATTCACAAGAAGCCCGTACCTTTGAGTATGGAGGTCAAACAGTTGTATTAAGACTCTTTGAAGCCATCAATTCAAACCCTGCAAGTTTGTTGGATAATAAAAATCGAACTTTGTTCAAAGCAGCCTCTGATGAGACCAGCGCATGTCGCATCGTTTGTGATTATATTGCCAATATGACCGATGAATACGCATACAGAATGCATGAACGTTTATTTGGTTTTAATACTCGAACCATATTTGAAAGGTTATGAGCATACAGATGAATTCTTGAATATATCTTTCATTAAGTTTTTAAATAGTGCGCCTTGGTCCATCCTAAGTTATCATAGGTTTTTTAATTGAACCACGAGTCCTTTGATGACCATTGAAAACACTGTATTAAATGTTTTAGAAACAGTAACTGACCCTTTTTTGGAACTAAATGCCAGAGAGATGAATTTAAAAGTGAATTTGGACTCAAGCCCAAACACAAACACACTTCACCTGGATATAACAGCTGGCTTCCCCTGTGGTTTTTTAGACAGTCATTTTAAACCTTTGCTTCTTTTAAACTTAAAAACAGTGTTTCCAGAACATCAAATCACTATTGATATTCATCAACACATCAAAGCCTATAAAACGCAGATGGCAGGAAAAGGACTGCGTGGGGTGAAAAATACCATTGCTGTGGCCTCAGGCAAAGGGGGTGTTGGTAAATCAACAGTTACAGTGAATATTGCAACAGCCCTTGCAAAATTAGGTGCCAAAGTTGGCATTTTAGATGCCGACATTTATGGCCCGAGCATACCCATCATGTTAGGTAAAACAGATGCGGTACAGCTCAATGGGGATCATTATCTACCAGTTAAAGCCCATGGGATACAGGCCATGTCTATTGGATATCTTACCAAAGATGATGAGGCTTTGATTTGGCGAGGACCCATGCTAGCCAAATCTTTAATTCAAATGTTGGACATCACTTTGTGGGATGATTTAGACTATTTATTCATAGATTTGCCCCCCGGTACTGGTGATATACAATTGACCTTGGTACAAAAAATTCCTTTGACAGCAGCCGTCATTGTAACAACACCTCAGAATGTAGCTACCTTAGATGCTAATAAAGCAATCTCCCTGTTTTCTAAAACAGGCATACATGTGCTTGGATTAATAGAAAATATGTCTACTCATATTTGTAGTCACTGTGGACATCAAGAAGCCATCTTTGGTGAAGGGGGTGCCAGTAACCTCTCTGCTGAACGTAATTGCCAAGTATTAGGCCAGCTTCCTTTGAATTTACGTATTCGACAACATAGTGACGAAGGCACCCCCATTGCAACACAGGAAGCTTGTCAGTTAGTAGATGCCTTTACGAAAACCGCGCTTAAAACCGCCATAGAATTGGCTAAACAACCCATTAACTATGCAGATTCTTTTCCTAATATTGTGGTCCAATGATCGTTTTCGTTTTGAGGTTTACATGTTAGAAAAATTTGATGACAGCCTGTCATCTCTACCCTTAGATACCCTAAAACCATATTTTTGTATAGATCTCGATTGCACCTGCCTTATTGGTGAACAAGAAGTGGGACGTATTGATCTTGCCAAACATATATTAAGCGATTTTATAGAGGTGATCGGCGGGTTTAAAAGGGATATATTCAAGGTTGCCCTCATAAATCCTGAACGTCTGCGCAGATTATTGGAAAAGGCAGAAACCTTGGCTGCAGGTTTTATTTTTTTGACAAAAAGTACATGGGATGAGGCCACCATCAAACAAGGACTCATATCAACACTTCATTTGTCTCCTAAGGCCTCCTTCATGATCCAAAAAGCCAGATTTATAAATATCATATTGATAAAACAATATTTTCCGGAAGAAATACCAACCTGGCAACTGTTTAAAACAACCAAAGACCTGTGGCTTTTACAGTATCTTGAAGTTCATATAGAACTAAGTTTGCATCATTTCGTTGTTCTTGATGATGATCCCACTGAGGTAAATGCATTAAACAAACTTAAAAATGTTATAGCCATTACAGCCACCACCCACATTGGACAAGCCTTGCGCCCTCATGCCTTTTACCAACTGACCATTGATGCTTTAAAGCATTCAGTAAGCAGTACAAAAAAATACATTTTTGGCAATGACACACCCTTAGAAAAAACTTCAAAGGCCGACAGTTCCACCTTACAGGGGCAATCATCCTTTTATGTACCCTGCTTTCCCAAAAAAGAAGAATCTGAAATTAAAATACACCCAGGCTTCAGTCCTTAATACAAGTTAATTTCCTCAAGCCGAGGCACGTGGCGTGGGGAAAAGTGTCAACATGCCCTAGAAAATTAAAAAACCTTAATAGTAATATTCAACCTTATTGATGGACAACATCCACTCCTTTTGGGGGGGTAAATTGAAACAAGGTACTGGATAATTTTGGATTGATTTGCATATTTGAAAGAGTAACTATGGTGATTTGGCCTAGTTGGTCTAATAATCTTAAACTGGTTAATGTATTTTGCTTGAAAATTAACTGAATGGTTTGAAAATTTGCTTGAGTGGATTTGGCTCTTAAGTCGAATATCATCATGCCTTCTTGTTCTTTTTGAGATACATCAAAATCATGGCCCAAGGTTTCATTGTCACCGCTCAAAAATAAAGCAGCAGTTCCACCCAGTTCTTTTGTCTGCTTTTTGACCGTAACTTGCTCAAGGTCCTTGTCATAAACCCACATTTTATGACCATCAGCAACAATCAATTGTTCCATGGGTGATTTAATTTCCCAACGGAAAAGTCCAGGTCTTTGTAAGGCCATGTTTCCTGAGGAATAGGACAATGCGCGGTTTTGTACCTTCACCTCTTGTTCAAATAAAGCACTCATGGTGTGTAGCACGTTGAGCTTGTTCTGCAACACTTGAACGGGTGCCGGTGTCTGCCCAAATACAATATGACTTACAGCAACCAAGGCAAGCATTAAACATTTTTTCATACTAATCCTCACGTATGGATGTCACAAGTACATCTCTATAGCCACCATCCAAAGGACCAACGATGCCGGTACGTTCCATTTCTTCTATAATCCTCGCAGCCCGGTTGTACCCTATTTTTAATCTTCTTTGTACTGATGAGATACTGGCCTTGCGCGTTTGCAGGACAAATTCTACAGCTTGATCATATAAAGGATCCTCATCTTCTACGGCCTGACCCTCATCCTCAGAACCACCCTCCCCATCTTGGGTTAACTTCAAAATGTCATCAATATAATCTGGTTCACCGCGGGCACGCCAATCATCTGCAATACGGTGCACTTCCTTATCATCTACAAAGGCACCATGCACTCGTAAAGGTGCCCCACTGCCCGGCGCTAAGAATAACATATCGCCATGACCCAATAATTGTTCAGCACCCTGTTGATCAAGGATGGTTCTGGAATCAATTTTAGAAGACACTTGAAAGGATATTCGAGTTGGTATATTAGATTTGATGAGACCAGTTAAAACATCCACAGAAGGTCTTTGAGTTGCAAGGATCATGTGTATCCCTGCCGCACGGGCTTTTTGCGCAATACGTGCGATGAGTTGCTCGACTTTTTTGCCCACAACCATCATCATATCTGCCAACTCGTCAATTACAACAACCACACAGGGTAAAGTTTGTAGCAAAGGCGCTTGCGCATCCATAGAATCTGTAGGCTTCCAAAAAGGACAAGATAAAGGCTGGCCTTCGGATATGGCTTCCAATACTTTGGTATTGTAACCGCTTAAATTTCTAACACCCAAAGATGCCATTAATTTATAGCGTCGTTCCATTTCTTCAACACACCATCTAAGCGCACTGGCGGCCTCCTTCATGTCTGTAACTACCGGCGTTAGTAGATGAGGTATACCATCATAGACTGATAACTCCAACATTTTAGGATCAATCATAATCAGACGCACCTGTTCTGGAGTTGCCTTGAATAGAATGCTTAAGATCATAGCATTGATGCCTACTGATTTACCTGATCCTGTTGTACCAGCAACCAGAAGATGCGGCATTTTTGCCAAATCAACAACCATTGGATGCCCGGCTATGTCCACCCCTAAAGCCAATGTCAACATGGAGTGCGCATTTTGATAAACCTCAGCAGATAATACATCGGCTAAACGCACCATTTCACGAGATTGATTAGGTAACTCTATACCAACCACTGTTTTGCCAGGAATCACTTCAACCACACGAACAGAAATAACCGACAAAGAGCGCGCTAAATCTTTAGCCAAAGCTGTTAGTTTACTCACTTTGACACCAGCTGCTAATTGTAACTCAAAGCGTGTTACAACAGGTCCTGGATGTACTGCCACCACATCGGCTTGTATACCAAAATCCAATAAATGCTGCTCTACATCCCTGGAAACATTTTCAAGTTCTTGATGAGAATAGCCGCCCATCGGTTTGCCAGGTTGACCTTTGTCTAACAAATTTAAATGCGGAAGTTCGCCAGAGATGCCTTGTTTAAATAGGCGAGGTTCTTTTATTGGCTTATTTATAGTCACTGTTTCAATGATAGGAGGAAGTACCAAAGGGTGAGTTTTTTCTTTTCTAGGTATTAATAATTTTGGCAAACTTTTTTCTCTTACATCCCTGTGGCTTTCGGCTTTTATGATAGGCTGTGTGGGACGACGAAGATATGTTTTAATAGTAGAAGAGGCCAGCATACATAGGCTATATATCTTTTTGTATACCAATAAAATAACCACTTCGGTGTAAAAACCAAGCCAATCAATCGCTTTTAACCATGAAAATCCCGTAAACCAAGTGATACCAACCAACAGCATGGCGCTTAAGATTAATAAAGCACCTTCTAAATTGAGCATTTGATACCAGCCACTGCTGACAACTTGTCCAATAATACCTCCAGATGTATGTATGGCATCTAATTTTTGAATTGTGGGATCAAGGTTTAGTAAGCCGCAACCAGCGGCAATCACCATCAAAAATCCAACGGCTCTGAGCAACAAAACTTGTTGATTGATGGATTTAAAGGAATAGCAGTCTTTCAATGTAAGACAGGCAGCATACAAAACCCCTACTGGTAAAAAATAAGCCAAATATCCAAACACAAAATACAAAGCATCTGCAATATACGATCCTACAGTACCCCCGGAATTTAATATGTGGTTTCCTGAGCGGCTTGCATGCGACCAACCAGGATCACTTATGTGATAGGTCGATAAGGACAGAAGCATGAACAGTGCTCCCGTTAGAATTAGTATAGACATACCCTCTATTAATCGCTTTACAATGAAATTAGGCATGCTGTTTTTGAGAGATTTAGTCCCTTTATTCGAATCTTGTTTTGCCATAGCTATATTATTATTTGTATTTTTATTTTAGTATTTCCCATCTTAACACAAAAATGTAGGAAGACAGAACGATGAACTCAAGCAATCACCACCGATTAATTATTCTTGGCTCAGGGCCGGCTGGATACACAGCTGCCTTATACGCAGCAAGAGCCAATCTACACCCAGTTTTGATCACTGGCATGGAACCAGGTGGACAATTAACCACAACCACCGAGGTAGATAATTGGCCAGGAGATGTAGAGGGCTTACAAGGCCCTGCATTGATGGAACGGATGCAAAAACACGTCCAACGCTTTGAGACCAATATCATCTATGATCATATTGTGAAAGCTGACCTCCAACAAAAGCCCTTTATGTTACAAGGAGATGATACAACCTATACTTGTGAGGCGTTGATAATTGCAACCGGCGCCTCAGCTCAATATTTAGGGCTGCCATCAGAAACCGCCTATCAAGGCAAAGGCGTATCAGCTTGTGCTACCTGCGATGGCTTTTTTTATCGTAACAAAGCGGTTTGTGTTATTGGCGGTGGGAATACAGCTGTTGAAGAAGCACTGTATTTATCAAATATTGCAGCCTCTGTGATCTTAATACATAGACGTGATAAGTTACGCGCTGAAAAAATTCTACAAGACAAACTTTTTGAAAAAACCCGTACCGGCAATATTAAAATCATTTGGAATGCTACATTAGAAGAAGTACTGGGGGATAATCAAAAAGTTACCGGCGCCTTGGTTCGTCATGTTGAAGATAACACAACAGAAAAACTGCCAGTAGATGGTGTTTTTATCGCCATTGGCCATATCCCCAACACACAATTATTCATAGATCAGCTTGATATGAAAAATGGATATATACATATTAAATCTGGTCTTGATGGCATGGCAACAAGCACCTCTGTTCCCGGTATATTTGCCTGTGGCGATGTGGCTGACCAAATATATAGACAGGCAATTACCTCAGCAGGTTTTGGTTGTATGGCAGCCCTTGATGCTGAGAAGTATTTAGACTTATTCCTTACTGATAAGGTATAAATTTTAGGTAGAAAAGGTTTGCCTACCACAACGAATATACAGTTGATAAAAGTGCAAAAATCTGATTTCAGGCAGCCTCGTCTCTAAGCCTTAGAGCATAGGCTTCGAGACGGCGAAAACGCCTCCTAAGCCCGAACGAATTGGGGGTAAACTTAATCAAAAAATCCTTAACTTAATGATAGTGAGGGTGAGGGTGTGCATGATCTTCTAAAGTGACTTATATACTCTTTTAATGCCATTACTTCATCATCGATAAGTATGTCCCTATCGTCTCTAGAATTTTGGATGAACCTTAGGGCAGTAATTGGACAAGAGACCAATAACCCCTCATTTGCCTCAAATTGATGATAAGTTGGCAGATACTGATTTTCAATACAAGCTTGTTTTTTTGTAGCATTGCTTAGGGCTTTTCGCGCAAGCGCATCAATTACTTTACGTATACTCCCAACGCTGTTTGGACAATTACTATCTAAAATTTCATCAGCTTGACTTACCAAACCTATGATACTTTTTCTATCTTGAAAGGTTTCCCAGTCATTGTTTTTAGACAGTAGGCTCCTCCATATCATGCGACATAAACACAATGGGCTTGTAGCAATTTCAACTATTCCTCGTAAAAGTAAAATAATTGCACCTAAAAGATCACTACCAAACCCATAAAGATGATGCTTTAGTTGTGGTAAAAAATGCTCAATTCGCTTGAATAATAATGACATTGACTTAATAAGTACTACAAGCCAAACAAAAGGAATGATAAATAAAATAAAAGCAGCTAATACAGTGTTTTGTAGCCCATGAAATAACTGCATTAGATCGCGTCGTCTATGTGCTTTGGTTTTGTATGGTGTAAAAGTATCTAAGGCATTTTTTGTAAGATCAGCCAAATGTAATAAGGCTTCTGAATAAGAATAAAAAAAATAGGGAACAGATTTTTGAGGGCTACCATTATTTATTGTTATTTTTAACTTTAACCTACATTGAGAGATGAATTTCCTCATACTTTATTCTGGCTTTTTAAAAGTCTTATATACTACTACTAATTAACACTTTGAGCAATTTAATTCCTTTTATGCAAATGAAATCCTCATCAACTTGTAACAAGACCTAGAGCGGGTGATAAACTATCGATTGCCATTTTCTCTATTTTAGTGCACTATTTCCTCTTTATAAATTTTATTCACATTTCATCATTGAGAGACCCTATGGCAAAAGAAGATCATATAGAAATGGCTGGTACAATTATTGATACCCTGCCCAATACCATGTTTCGAGTTGAACTCGAAAACGGGCACATTGTTACTGCCCATATATCAGGTCGCATGCGGAAAAATTATATCCGAATTTTAACTGGTGATAAGGTAAAAGTTGAATTAACACCTTATGACCTGACCAAAGGTCGTATCATTTTTAGGGATAAAAATTAGCAGGTTGACTCATCTTGAGTTATGTCTTGCTCGCTCGTACTAAGTCCCAGCTACCATCATTTTTTCTATCAATACCGAACCACAACGTGTTGCGATGTTCGAGTTGATGTCATTGCCTACAGCAATAATGGATTGGAACATATCCTTAAGATTACCGGCAATGGTCACTTCATCTACTGGATACTGAATGATACCATTTTCAACCCAATATCCACTGGCCCCACGTGAATAATCACCAGTGAGGCCATTTACGCCCTGCCCCATCAATTCTGTCACTAATAATCCTGTATTTAAAAGTTTCAATAACGCACTCAGATCCCCCGTAGTAGCATCTACGGTTAAATTATGAACGCCGTCACTATTTGCAGTGGTTTTTAAACCCAATTTACGCGCAGAATAACTGCCCAATGCGTATTGAACAACGCGTCCTTCTTCAACAAACACATTGGCTCTGGTAGGTACGCCTTCACCATCAAAGGCAGCGCTGCCTAAGGCGCCTAGCAAATGTGGTTGTTCATATATCCTGATACATTCAGGAAAGATTTGCTTACCAATTGAATCCATTAAAAAAGAATTTTTCCTATACAAATTTGATCCACTGATAGCACTGAGAAAACTACCAAACAGGCCACTAGATACCCGAGAAGACAGTAAGACTGGCAGGTTTTGGGTTTTAATCTTTCTAGAACCCAAACGACTCAAAGCACGTTCTACAGCCGAAGAAGCTATGAATTGAGGACTTATGAGATCCTTTGCATTTCTCACCGTGCTATATTCATAATCTCGTTTCATCTCCTCACCGTCTTTAGCTATCACAGAGCAACTCAAACTGTGCCTGGTACTATGTACACAGTCCTTGACGCCAGCGGTGTTTGCATATCCGTGATGGGATTCATAGGTAGAGGCATTTGCTCCATCTGAATTCATTATTCGTTTGTCCAATGACAAAGCATGTCCTTCACAATCCAAAGCAAGTTCAATAGCCTGTTCTGGGTTAAGATCCCAGGGATGATATAATTGAAGATCAGCAGGAGCTGTTGTTAAACATTCTTTGTCAGCCAATCCAAAACAAGGGTCCTCAGCACTCACCTTCGCTATATCAAAAGCCGCCTGAACCAGTAATTTTAAAGCGGCGGGAGTTGTATCAGTACTACTGGCACTTCCCTTGCGCTTACCAATATAAATCGTTAAACCTACACCTTTATCTTCACTAAAGGCTACTGTTTCAACTTGTCCCATCCTTACATCAACAGAAAAACCCCTGTCATTGTTTATACCCACGCTGGCATCCGTTGCCCCTACACGCTTTGCCAAATCCAATACCTCATCCATCAAACGTTTGATTTCAGTAGTTGACTTCTGTACTTCAGTATTGTTATGTTGCATTTTAATTTGCATGAGCGATTCCATATTGAAATGATGTACACAAGGATACAATAAGATGCCGTTCCAAACCAATATTAATCCTACAAACAAATACTATTTTTTTGCCTTGTTAATGATTTTTTTTATTACAATCAAGGCCTATGCCACCAATCAATGGCAAAGGCTAAGTCCTGGTATAGAATATCAGCGATTAGAAATTGGACTTTTGACCCCTTGGTCTTGCGTGCATGTTTTTCGAATTGATCTGTCTAAAAATAAATTAGAATCAATTTCTGCAAAGGACATAGGGGAAAAAAATGCATCCGCTGAATTATTTACCAAGCGAAGTCAAGCTTTATTAGGTATGAATGGTGGTTTTTTTGATCGTGAATATCATCCTTTAGGGCTTCGAATCAACAACAGTAAAATCGAAAATCCTTTAAAACCTATCAGCTGGTGGGGGATTTTTCATATAAAAAATAACAAGGCTCGTATTTCTAGTTTGACGAACTTCAAACAAGGCCAAGGTATAGATTTCGCAATTCAAAGCGGGCCGCGATTGTTGATTAAAGGCACCGTTCCCTCCCTTAAGGATGGTAAAGATGACCGCTCAGCCTTAGGCATTACGCAAAAGGGTAAGGTCATTTTATTAGTAACAAACAATGTACCAATGAGCACCAAAGAACTGGCCTACCTCATGCAGACTTACCCTCTATATTGTAAAGATGCAATTAATTTGGATGGTGGCAGTTCCAGCCAACTTTATGCCGACATACATTCTTTTAAATTAACGGTACATGGATTTTCAAACGTCAGCGATGCCATAGTAGTAAAACCTTTAGGTTAATATGATGCAACCATACAACAGTGTATTAGATGATCCCCGCTTTCAAGAGCCATTTAAACCTTACATAATTCAAGTTGTTGCCCCAGCTTCCGGCACGCATCAAGATAAAATGGCTCAGTTATATTCCTTAAAGCAATTGCCACTCTTGTTTAATCTTGCAACTTTTAATGGGGATATCAGTTACCATTCAAACAGTGATGACATGCGATTTGATAAGCTAAAAGAAGCGCTATTTGACTCATCAGACAACACCATCATTTGGGCCCTACGTGGGGGCTATGGGTGTGCGCGTTTGATTGATAAACTCAATCACTTACCTAAACCAACTAGAAAAAAATTATTCATAGGCTTTAGTGATATCACAGCACTTCACTTATTTTTTTCTCAAAAATGGCAGTGGCCTTGTATACATGGTGCAGGGCTTGCACAACTTTTAGATTCAGATTTGGATCCTAAAAATTTTTTAAAAATTGCAGACATACTGTCACAAAAGTCCTCTGAGGCAATCATTGATGATTTAAGCCCCCTGAATCAGGCAGCCTTAAATGCTACTGCCATCAAGGGAACCCTCACAGGGGGTAATTTAACCCTGGTTGGAAATAGCATCGGTACCTCTTGGGAAATACAAACAAAAGACAAGATTTTATTTCTTGAAGAAATCAATGTAAAAGGGTATGCCATTGATCGATCACTGTTTCATTTACACCAAGCAGGAATCATAAAAGGGGTTAGCGCGATTGTCCTGGGTGAATTTTTGAATAAAGAAAATGAACAGGATATACACATTGCCTTAGGACGTTTTGCAAATGAGTTACCCATACCAGTTTTCAAAACCAACCAGTTTGGTCATGGGGAAAAAAATTATCCATTGATATACAATGCCTTATCTGAGATTAAAATAAATCCTGATTCTAATCAGTATGCCCTATTTATGAAATATTTTTAAATTTCAAAATTATAATTTATGTAATTAAATCAAAGCACATAGCTATTTAAACACAAGTTACTCACAATATACCCCCAGAATTATACCTTGACCATTGGGCAAATACACATTATCTTGTTAGTTCAATTGTATGAAAACCCTACATCTTGGGTTTTTGACTATAATTAAAACGACTCAATTATAAAAACGCTCGTGGAGAAACAATGTCCGCTTATACACCTGGTTTGCTCAAGGCAATCAAACGCAACAGCCAAGTAGTCAATTATGATGACAATAAAATAAAAATTGCGATTACTAAAGCATTTATAGCGGATGAAGGCGGTAATGCTCCCACCTCTGATCGTATTCATCAACAAATTGAAGAATTAACAGTGCAGATCTCCCAGGTGTTTAAACGTCGTTTACCTGAGGGAGGCGCAATCCACATCGAAGACATTCAAGACCAGGTTGAATTAGCCCTCATGCGCAGTGGCCATTACAAAGTAGCACGCAGTTATGTTTTATACAGAGAAGAGCATAGAAAGGCTCGTATCCAGGAAATAACAACTGAACCCAGTGATTCCAAACAACTACTGATAACCATGCCCAATGGAGAAATAAGACCTCTGGATATGGACAGGGTTCACACCATAGTTACAGAGTCTTGCCGCAACCTGGATCAAACCCTTCCTGAACCCGTCATTAAAGATGCCATGCGTAACCTTTATAATCAGGCCAAGTTCGAGGATGTGCATAAAGCGCTGATTATGTCTGCTCGTGCTTTGGTTGAAAAAGAACCAAATTATACCTTTGTCAGTGCTCGTCTTTTATTGGATAGTCTGCGTTTAGAAGCTTTGACCAAATTAAACATGCAATCAGGTGCAACCTTTGATGAAATGAGCAAGCTCTATCCTGATTACTTCAAAGCTTACATTCAACATGGCATCCTTCAAGGCATCTTAGACACCAAGATGGCTGATTATGATTTAAATAAATTGAGCAAAGCATTATTGCCAGAGCGCGATATGCTGTTTACTTATCTGAGTCTACAAACATTATATGATCGTTATTTTCTTCATGATTCAGGCGTACGCTATGAACTCCCCCAGGCATTTTTTATGCGAATTGCCATGGGTCTTGCTATGCGAGAACACAATAAAGAAGAAAAGGCCATTGAGTTTTATACATTGCTGTCTTCTTTTGATTATATGTCTTCCACCCCTACTTTATTTAATGCAGGAACAACAAGACCACAGTTATCCAGTTGCTTTCTTACCACGGTACCTGATCACTTAGATGGCATCTACAGTGCCATTAAAGACAATGCCTTACTGTCAAAGTTTGCTGGTGGTCTAGGCAATGATTGGACGCCGGTACGCGCTATGGGCTCTCACATCAAAGGTACCAATGGTAAATCCCAAGGGGTAGTGCCTTTTTTAAACGTAGCAGATGCCACGGCAGTTGCGGTCAACCAAGGCGGCAAACGAAAAGGCGCTGTATGTGCCTATTTAGAATGTTGGCATAAAGACGTAGAGGAATTTTTGGAGCTAAGAAAAAATACAGGAGATGACAGACGTCGCACCCATGATATGAACACAGCTTTATGGGTACCCGATTTATTTATGATTCGGGTCCGTGAAGGCGGAAATTGGACCCTATTTTCACCTGATGATGTACCAGGGTTGCATGACGCTTATGGTAAAGCCTTTGAATCACTCTATGAATCTTTTGAGGAAAAAGCGGCTAAGGGCATCATTCAAAATTTTAAAACCCTGCCGGCCATTAAATTATGGCGTAAAATGTTATCCATGTTATTTGAAACAGGTCATCCTTGGTTAACCTTTAAAGATACCTGCAATTTACGCTCACCTCAACAACACGCAGGGGTTATTCACAGCTCCAATCTATGTACAGAGATCACTTTAAATACTTCCGTAGAAGAAATTGCAGTCTGTAATTTGGGTAGCATCAATCTTCCTGCACACATTACCAAAGGCGTTTTGGATACAGTCAAATTAAAAAACACCGTGAAGACTGCGATTCGTATGCTGGATAATGTAATTGATATTAATTATTATTCTGTCCCACAAGCACGTAATTCAAATTTAAAACACAGACCCATTGGTCTAGGTTTGATGGGCTTTCAAGATGCATTATACGAATTAAAAATAGATTATACCTCGCAAGAAGCCATAGAATTTGCCGACTCTTCTATGGAATTAATCAGCTATTATGCGATTGAAGCATCCTCTCAATTAGCAAAAGAGCGTGGTAGTTATTCAAGCTATGAGGGTTCTTTGTGGAGTAAAGGCATCCTTCCCATCGACTCCATTCATCTATTACAACAAACGCGTAATAAATATCTAGAGCAAGACAAGTCACAAAGATTGGATTGGGAAACCTTAAGGGTTAAAGTTCGCACACAAGGCATGCGTAATTCAAATGTGATGGCCATTGCACCCACTGCAACCATATCCAACATCTGTGGCGTATCTCAGTCTATAGAACCTACCTATCAAAATCTGTATGTGAAATCCAATTTGTCTGGAGAATTCACAGTTGTGAATCCTTATCTTGTTGCCGATCTAAAGGCCTTGGAGCTTTGGGATGAGGTGATGGTGAATGATTTAAAATACTTCAATGGCTCTGTTCAACCCATCAGTCGCATCCCAAATGACATAAAAAAACGGTATGCCACCTCCTTTGAAATTGATCCAATTTGGCTTGTAGAAGCTGCCTCTCGTCGGCAAAAATGGATAGACCAAGCCCAATCTCTCAACATTTATATGGCACAACCTTCTGGGAAAAAATTAGATCAACTGTACATGCATGCGTGGATGCTTGGATTAAAAACAACCTACTATTTACGTAGTTTAGGCGCTAGCAATGCTGAGAAATCCACTGTAACTGATAATTCCTTAAATGCCGTGAAGCTTCTCGTTACAGAACCACAACTATGCTCCATTCTAGATCCAGAATGTGAAGCCTGCCAATAATTAGGAGAATTGAATGTCAGAATGTATGTCCCCTATTAGGGGCGTAAACCTAGATGCCCTGAATATGGGTGCTGCTCGTATTCAAGTTGATGATAAACAAATCATCAATTGCCGTGCGGATTTAAATCAATTGGTGCCCTTTAAATATAAGTGGGCCTGGGATAAATATTTAACTGCCTGTGCCAACCATTGGATGCCCAATGAGATTAGTATGAGTGCAGACGTGGCTTTATGGAAAAATCCTAATGGCTTGACTGAAGATGAACGTCTAATTATTCAACGCAATTTGGGATTTTTTTCAACAGCTGACTCCTTGGTTGCAAACAATTTAGTGCTTGCAGTTTATAAACACATCACCAATCCTGAATGTAGACAATATTTATTACGCCAAGCCTTTGAAGAAGCCCTACATACACATGCTTATCAATATATTATTGAAAGCCTGGGACTTGATGAAGCAGAAGTGTTTAATATGTATAGAGAAATTCCCTCTGTCGCGACAAAAGCAGCTTGGGCCTTGCCTTTTACCCAAAGCCTAGCAGATGAGTCTTTTAAAACAGGCACACCTGAAAATGATCAGCGTTTATTGCGTGATTTAATTGCATTTTATGTCATCTTTGAAGGCATTTTTTTCTACGTTGGTTTTACTCAAATACTCTCCATGGGTAGGCGTAACAAAATGGTTGGCACCTCTGAGCAATTTCAATATATCTTAAGAGATGAGTCTATGCACATGAATTTTGGTATAGATGTGATTAACCAAATTAAAATTGAAAATCCTCATTTATGGACACCCACTTTTAAAGATGAGATCATACGACTTGTACGCGAGGGTGTAGAGTTAGAGTATCAATACGCAAAAGACACCATGCCTCATGGCATTTTAGGTATGAATGCAGAGCTATTTGAAGAATATCTACATTTCATCGCCAATAGACGACTCAATCAAATTGGCTTAGCGGATCAGTATCCCGGAGCTGAAAATCCCTTTCCTTGGATGAGTGAAATGATGGATTTAAAAAAGGAGAAAAATTTCTTCGAAACCCGCGTAATTGAGTATCAAGCCGGAGGCACCTTAAGCTGGGAGGAAGAGGAATCTTAGCCACTGAGGTAACCTAACAATGTATGCAAAAAAGTTAATAGGATGCTAAGATAAAAGAGTCGTGAAAGTCGCGACTCATTATCTTAATAATATACATGTTATAACATACATATTTTTAGCCGTTTTAAGCAATCACAGGGAGAGTTACGATGAAGGGATGGTTTAAATTATTTTTTTACACTGTATTTTTGTATAGTGTCTTCTTATCAGGTCCAGTTAGAGCAGAAGAATTACAAGCTACCACTCCTCCCAGCTCAGCGATTAATTCCAATCAAATAAGCAAGGATCCCAAGATTCAAAACTTTTTAAAAACCCAAACCGACCAGCTTAGTTCTGATTTTCCTTACAAGATAAATCTATTCAAACAGGGCCAAACAGATAAAAATAATGCAGGTCTTCGAATAGCTGAAACAGCGAATCAATTTCTAACAGACAATGCAGGCTTACTTTTTTACTATGATCTTGTTAATAATGCCATGAGGGTTCCCCACTGGCATTCAAACGCAACTGAAATAGGCACCGTACTCGAAGGTAAAATGCGGGTCACAATCTGGGAGGGTACTGGAGATGTGAAAATTTTTACAGTTGAAAAAAATGGTACATGGATAATTCCAAAAACCAGGCTCCATGCGCTGGAAAATGTTGGAGAAGGCAACCTAAAATTTTTGGTATCTTATGATTCGCCCGTCGCTGCAGACCGAGATTTTTTAACAGCCTGGGCCTCTTTACCTAATGCCATATTAGCTCGCGCAGTGGGATTAACAGAAACCGATATCGAGGGAATTAAGAAGACAACCATCAATCGCTTAAGTGGGTTTGACCCAGCGGCATCCCCTCAAAAAGCTGACAATTACAATGTACTATCCAGCAATTTCCAAAATATTCCTCCAGTGTTTACATCAAATCTGGGATCAATTGCCAGAGTTGATTCAAAGATAAATCCCCATATGAATGCTATGGCATTGCAAAGAACACTGATGAAACCAGGTGTATTGAGAATACCGCATTGGTATACATCTGGAGATGTATTATTTTTCGTAGCAAAAGGCAATGCTTTTTTTACCATGATGGATGATAATGGCAAAGTGTATCACAGCCTTATTGAACGAGGTGATCTGATTTCAATTCCAGTGGGTAATTTCCATTCCTTTATGAACATCGGTAATGAGGATTTAGAAGTCTATGAAGCATTTAATAAGGTTGATGTTATCAATGAAATCACATTATTAAACGGTGTACAGCATTTTAGTATTGGTACTATCCAGGGAGCCACCAATCTAGATACCAAATTGGTTGAGAAAATGAATCAAACCAAAATGGACGCTTATATGATTCCCTTTTAAAGATTTAATACTGGTTACCAGGGCAATCTGGAGGGGATGGTTTCTACCATTTTTATGAAACTTGCACATCAAAAGGAAAGTAATTTTTATTTTTGGACATCCCCTAGGTAAGGTCCCTAGAGTTTTTTCCTCCATTGATCAAGTCGCTCAGGCTTTTAGGAGTTTAAAATTTAATAATTTAGCTGCTTCTTTAGAGCTGGTTTTGAAGGAAGCCGAAGAACAAGAACTTTCCTATCTGCAATTTGCAGCTTCGC
>JACCWN010000007.1 GCA_013697625.1 Legionella sp. | reverse complement strand
ACATAAACTCACCACCAATACTGTTGGATGAATGCATTACTTTAGGGTCTTTTGATTTAGGCCTCGCTGTGTTTCCTTCGTAAACATGTATGTCTTTTGTAACAATATATTTCGATTTTAAAACGCCAACGTGATCCCACTTACCATCACATTGCCAGTCGTAAAAAACTACATCACCTGGCTGTGCGTGTTCAAACTTAACTTCGACTCCCCACTTGTGCATGTTCTCTAATGCGTATGGACAACCGGCAAAGCCACGCATCCATCCGATTCTACCAAGAGGTAATTTAGCTTCCTGGAAGATCTCGCTTACTGAAGTTCCGCACCATGGATAGGCTGCATTCTTATCAGGCTTTCCATTTAATGCAATGCCATCCCGAACTTCGTGTCCGTAAAAACGAGTGTTGAATAAAACGTTGTTTGAATTTGGAGGACTTTCTTTTGTGCCAACGTAATAAGCTGCAATTTCAAGTACCTTTAATCTTTTTTCCTGCTCGTTCATTATTTTGGTTTAAATAAAACAGCTTTAACCTTTGGCCAATTAATGATTATCACCATTAACACTGAAATGATAGATAGGGCGCGGAAGCTCCACATGTATATAGCTTCTGCGGTTAAATGTTGAAGTCCAAAAAAAAGACCAGAGAATATCCAGCATATAAAAGTGATAAAGTTCATTCCAGTCGTGTCGTTGTGCGTGTCCATCCTCTTGATTAATTTTCGGCGGGGGTGTCTTCTGCCTCTTGCTTCACATCTACTCCAAATAACTTACTTACGCCATAAACAATAGGATCAATAACCAACTTCAAAATAAGTGTTATTTCGTATTTCGTATTTTGGCTCAACAGGTTAGTAGAAGCTATGTAAGCCGTTAACGCTGTGGTTAAAATAAATGTAATTCTAAACATCCACTTTGCCCAAGTGGGTGTTTTTTGGGTTAGTTGTGAGATACCGATTTTTGTTGCCATTTTATTTATTTATATAGAATTAAACAGCTATAAGAACCCGTATAAGAACTATAACCAACGGTTATAATATAGACAGATAAGTTATCGGATATCCATGTATCTATTGCCGCATCTAATAAGACAGCCGTTGCTGCTTCTAAAATCACTTTGTTAACTAAAGAGTTAGAAACGTTACCCAAAACATTACCGACTTTTATATTTAAAGCGGATACATTGGTCGATATAGTTGTTAATTTTGTATTTGTAATTCTTATGGTTTGGTTCGTGGTGTCTGAACTTGATTTTATAACAGGCAAATACTCTCCTAACCATCGGGGCGTTTGATAGCCATTAAAATAAAGTGGTGTGTTGTATCCGTAGCTTACTGCGTTCCTCGTAGCTTCTAATCTCGCATTTGTCGTGTCTAATCTTGCATTCGTTATAATTTGAGCCAGCCTAATCTCGTCCATGTGTCTTGCAAGACTATATCCGTTTGAATAAAAAGTACTATTATAACCCGTAGTTAATACGTTTCTTATGGCGGCTTCGCGCGCTGCAATTGAATCAAGCCTTACAATTTGCGAGGTTTGCAAAGCCGAAGTTGCTATTTGTGATTTGGTATTAAATGTTACTGCAATTAGCAGAAGTAGTAAAATTATTTTTTTCATGTTGGTTTTTATTATGATGTGTGACTTATATATATTATTGATAACCCACTTGATCCCATAAACGAAGTTTCGCGCACCACCTTGCGGTTTGGGTTTGCCGCTTTCCAAATGTTATAATTTACAAACATGTCGTTATCATCAATTCCTTTCACCTCACTTGTTGTAACCGCAGACTCCACCGGTGTTGAAACTGTCGCCGTAATCGATACAGATGCGTCTACGGCCATCTTTAAACAATCACCGCTTAATCTTAAAAGCTTTCTAAATAATTGCGCATCACTAAGTTTTAGCAAGTCGCAATCTGTTATTTCGTCTGGGCAGGCCATGTTTAAATATTTTAAGGGTTAGAAATTAGCAGTCGGTTCTGCGATATAGTTATTTTGTGTTTGTACTGCATTACAATTAATTTCTGTTTGTTCAATAAACGTTTCAGCGCAGGATGGATGAAGATGAAATTCCACTTCAATTGGTAAACTGAAATAGTCAAAGGGACGCATCAAGTATTGAGACTTATCCTCATCGTAACTATATTTAGAAAAAGGATTGTAAGACTTCGGGTCCTGTCCTAATACCTCTACAAATAAACGCTGATAAATTCCTTCATTAGTTGGTTGTATTGGAAGTGCATTTAAAAGCGCCAATATTATTTGTCCGCTTACACTACAGTCCATATAACCAAGTTTGGAATTATTTATCCATGATACTATTCTGTAGGAAGCTTTAAAAACAAAATTCCTTCCGTTCCTTCCAATCAACCTAATGCCGCCATTGTCTTCCAAATAAAGAATACACTTATTATTTGAGTTCGGCATCAAGTCCTGATATACACCTGAATTAATACAATCAATCGCACTAACATTACACGAAACCGGAAATGTTTTCTTTACCGAGTGATTATTTTTATCTAAATCAGTTTTGGAAATTGCCTTTACCAAACCTGCTCGTTTATCAATGAACGTTAAGGAACTAAAGTATCCTTGTACTATATCTGCAACTTCTACGATCATATTTTAAAAGCCCTGGCGATTACCGAGGCTTAATTTTTTTATGCCATTCGGGCGTGTGCCTTGCCAGTGGTAGTATTGAAGTACAAGTCTCCAATCCATAAACCTCCAGCAGCCGCTGCTACATCATCGACGTAAGAATCGATATCGTTTAAGAAAGAACCTTTTGGTAAGGCAAGTCTTAAAGCTACTTTTCCGCAATCCGAAATTCCAAGCGTTCCTTTAATGCCTTGCTCAATAGTTAATTGATTATTTTCACAATCAATTGCATCGGTCGCGCATGCGTCTACGAACATCACACGAATTGCGTTTTCGCCGTTTGCGTCTTTCGTCAACAGAGCAGCAATTATTTGCTCAGCTGTTAACTGGTTATTATCACAGGTTATAAAATCTGACATTTTAGTTTAATTAAGCGTGATACAATTAGAAAGGTGAATCAGTAACACAAGGGTGATACTGCGCATCCCACTTCAATGAAAATGCAAACACCGTTAATTCCTTGCGGGACTTAGGAATAACGTGGTTTATAATGAAGGATCCTTCGATACCAACATTTCCACCATATAACTTACCGCCTGCAGTACGATACCAGAAAAGAATTTTCTTAGCACACTCATATTGACGCATTGCGTTATAGTTCGTGTTATTGGTTTGCTGAATCTCTCCGGTTATTGTGTGAGTCTTTTGGCCCACAACAGTAATGTCACGCGAAATTTTAATTTCACTTGATTCAGCAGCTGGCTTTTCTGCCGTCACATGGAACTCATCTATACGTACTGGATTTATAGGCAATAGTGCTTTACGGGTTGCCCATTCAGCTGCGTCGGTTTCATCCATTACAGGATTGCCAATATTTGTTACAAGGATCGCGTCAATCTCTCCAAAGTTAACCTCGGGATTACATAACGACCATTCGGTTTCCGGGAGCGGCTGATCACATGTGGTAGGACAGGTAATCGTTGTACATTCTGTTGGCATTTTATAAAGTTTTTAGTTAATACTATTTACAGCTGTAAAATTCATTAACTAAAAATCTTTGTTCAAGGACAGATTGTCCCAACTTACTTATCCTTCAGGTGGGCACCCCTCAGCGGTCCATGTTTTGCTAAGCGTATTTGAAATGCCGTTTTCACATCCCAAAGTATAGTTTAGTGCTGATACAAACATCGTTTTACATTCAGGCACAATCGGCACACTTGCATAAGTAATAATAACCCCTAAAAGTAATTGTGCGGCCGTATATATAACCGGATACACAATTGTTGTTCCTCCATAACTAATTGTGAGTTCAACGTATGTATTAGGAAGAAAGTTTCCTGTTACTGTAAACGATGATCCGTTATCCACAAGGGAAGTTAGAACAGGTGTGTGTATCCACGATGCGCCGTTGAAATAATAGTATTCTAATACTTCAGCCAAGCAAACTATTGTCCCAGATGGTACAACGGTCACAACCCAGTTTCCATTTGTTAGTATGTATAATTGCAAAGTCCCGCCATCATTAGTCAAGGCTACGCCATAGTCTTCAATATAAACATTAATATCTGATATAGTATAATTACACTCTGTGCATATCACTTCAATTAAATTACAGCATGTTGAATCAATCACTCTATATTTCAATAAGGCTTTCAATACAACGTTCGCGGCGCAATCACTAAAAATGTAATTAACATCATATTCAAGATTTTCTACTTCGATGTATTCCGTAATCTCGTGTTGTTTTTGACGAAGTCGTTCATAAAATTTAATGTCATCATGTAGGCGCATAGCGGTCAATGCGTCGACTAAAAATTCAGGAGCTTTCGGAATAATAATATCCCGGCTCTTTTCCCACTTTTGGAAAATAATATGAGAAACCTGGTTACCATCCTCTTCGACTTTCTGGTTAAAAGGATACTCTGGTTTTGTAACCGGGCCGTCAATATATAATCTGTTAATATAATTACAATCAAGTCCCGTATACTTTACATTCTGAAGATCACATGTGTTCGACCATTCTATAAGAACATAAGGTGAAGCTTCTGGAACAAAATTTTTAACGTGGAATATTTCTGAAAATAAATAAACTCCATCGTTCGAATAAAAAATCAAATAATAGGCTCCGCATACTAATGTGTTTTCAAAAGCAGATCCGCAATAAGAAATTAAATCGTTAGCTCCAACGTTTTTATATTCCAAATCAATATTCAATAGAACATCGCCGTTAGCTAAACTGTAATCATTAATCTGATACGCTGAAAACTCTTCAAACTTTATCGTATCTGTACCTGTAAGTACCGTGTGAATTTTAATATCATCAACTCCGGTAGCAGTAAAAGTAAACAGGTGCACGCCGGCTGTTGCAATATTACCTAATATAGAACCGTTATGCCTAAGCTGTGCCGTGTATGGATTACCGGTTGCGATGTCGGAAGTTATCACCTTAACAACACATTTTTTCCCAACAGACGGATTAAGTATTTGATTTAAATAACCGTTGGCCCCAAAAGTATCGCTTGCAACAGCTTTACCCTGCGTGATTGTAAAATATTGTCTGAAAAAATAACCGCTGTCAGCAATAAACTTAGCGTCACCGCTTGGAAACAAATCGGAATAAAATTCATTACAAGCAGGCCTCATCCATACTTTTGAAAAAGTATAAGGAGACGTTGGTCTCTGAAATTGGAAAGGCAGTAATCGAGTCTTATCAGTTATCAGTTCGTAAGAACAGAAGTTATTACAATCTGTTTTAAATTTATCCAAATCGTGATAGCTATCGTAAATCCTGAATGGTGTTAGTAAACTGCTTAATATCATTGTTAGTCGTGTAAAAGGTTTAATGTAAGTGTTCCTGTTTCTGTAAACTCTTCCATTGATTTAATAATTCCATCGCCAAGTTCAGTTTTTACCAGAGTTGTGATAAGATCTGTATCAACTGGACAACAGTTAATGAGGACAATGTTTTTTTGTTCTTTCGTTTTTTTAGCACTCTCAAACGTAATCAATGAATTATTCATGTAACCGGTGATTAATACCCGGTCATGGCGATGGTAATAATCGTGAAGATTCGCCCATGATAAATGGCCGTTGGTAATATTGACACCGCTGATCGCTCCCTGTTCAACCGCTACAACGTAATTGCCTAAAACAATATCATTTGTCATTAAAACAAAGCCAACCTTATTTGCGGTACTTGGATCAAGAAAGAGTGAATATAAATCAGTTGTTATAAACTCGAGGCTTCGTTCTTTAACGTTACTGGACGCATCCTGATCAACGCATAAGTTGTCATAATAAATCTGAGCGCCAACAAAATCGGTGAATAACATTTCGGCACAAGTGAATTTTTCAAACTTAGGCATCTTGGACTTGTCATAGCTATATTTATTTTTAGCTACGTTAAATGGCAAGTGCGGAAGTGCGTTTGCATTATAGGCAACGCTTCCGGTAAAAAAACTTATATGCTCAATTCTAAAATTAGCGTTGGAATCAATGTACCAATACGCATTAAACATATTCAAGAAGATCTTTTCCAACTTCTCGAATGTCATTAAACCACTGGTGGCCGCATTAGTAGAAGTATAATCAATAATGTCTGATTTTTGAGCAATGGTAATATCGGTTAATTTATTTGCTGTATTTACAAAACCTAAATTTGCTAATACATAATTAACTCCTGATGCATAACCCGCCGCATCACCGATAGCGTTCCAATCAAAGAAATCACTTGCAACAGCGGTAATACTACATCCCATTTCCTGAAGAATGTATTCGACAGCTTCTTTAAAAAGTCTGTTACGGGTATAGTCTATGGCAGTGCTGGTAGTTTTACACCAGTAAATAGCCGGAAGCATTACTACTGTACCATCTGGAGTGGGAGGAACAATCAGCTCGTAATTGCATCCGCAATTAATATGTTCTTTAATAAAATAACAATGTGAACCCAACGCCGGAGCAGCTTCGTTGTATGTCGCAAAACTCGCAAAAGATGTTGCGGCACCAAGAGATGCTGTATCACGGTAAACATCGAATGTTGAACCGGTTCTATTCAAAATCGTTAACAATAATGGCTCAAGTGGATAACACTGGTTTATTGTAAGAATTGGTGATGATGTTGGGATGGTTGTAATCAGAATTAAAACGGTTGTACTTGATGCAAGATAATAGGCAGGAGCGCCACCAACGTTAATCAGCCATTCAGCTTTAACGGTTACTATACCGGTTGTACCTGCGTCAACTAAAATAGCATCGGTGCCTTGGCCAGAAACAATAGTGCCATTAGTGACAGTCCATGTAATAGTAGGATTTCCAGTTGAACAGGTTGGAGGCTTTGTGCATGTAAAGAAAAGATTGTTTTGATTTGCGCAAGCACTTGCTGGACCATAAATGGTGCTTGTAATAGTTTGATTAGTTCCGCCGCCGGAAGCAACTATTTGCGATATATTAAAAACCTTTGTGCTAACATAACTATTGCCGTGCGTTTCGGTTAATAAAACTTGAACTATTCCTATTGCATTATTGTTTGGAGTTATATTACAAACATGAGTCGTGCCAGTAACAATTGCAGAAACAGGACTGCCTGGATTTAATAACCATACATAGGTCGAATTTAGATTTGGTAATACTTCTAAATGATACGTTACCGTTGGAGTGGGTACTCCGCCGAAAGGAAATATAATTGCTGATTGTGTTAACAATAAATTTTCACTTTGTGGAGTGTTGGTAATCACAACGCTTTTAAACACAGGCTCTGGAGGCAACTCCTGCAAGTTTGTAACATAATTCCACCATCCAAATCCAAAATCCGTATTAGCAGGAAGTGGAGCTGTAGGTAAACGAACGTACGTACACGTTTGATTTGTTCCGCAGTTATTTGCTTCTAACAACCATCCGGTACCAGGAGGAGGGTTTGGTGAACCGCCAACGCAAGCTGTAATTACAACCTCGCGATAATATATTCTAACCTGAAGATTATAGTTTACGCATTGATATACCAGGTTGTGAGTTAGATCTTGAAAAATTTGTGTCCACGTTAAAATCTGCACACCTGGCAATGCGCATGCGCCAAAACCAGGAGTACCATAACAATAAAAATATTCGTAATTATAATCAAGGTTGGCATAGGTAGTGATGACATTCGGAATATCCAGAATATTTATTTCTAACTTTTTGTTCTTGTTAATGCAGGAATATATATCCTTGGTTTCCACCTTTAAGGACACTACACATTTATCCAAATCCCAATCCCCATCATTTAAAGTAAACTCCCCAACATACTCATTAACCCATAGACCATCGCATAAGGCCTTAATTGTAATAGTAAACTCTGTACAACGGGCAGAAGGATTATTTTCAAAAGCGAAAAAGAAATTATAATCAAGCGCGCCTGTCTTCGCGTTGTTTCCAAACTTCAACGAAGACTTTAATTTTTTAATAAAGTAAATCGTATCATCCTTCTTCTCGTGTGAATAGGTTAAATTTCTATCGTTTATAGGATAAACTTGAGTGGTATTCATACCCCATGAAACAAAAAATTGACGTGCGCTCATTATCGGATGCGTTTTATTATTGTTGTGGAATTTCCTTTTTTGATAATCATATCGCCATTAGGCAAAATAGTGGTATTTTCTTTATTTACTTTTATAAGTTCAAGGAGTCGGCTTTCGACACTTTCAATTCGCGATTCAACTCCCGAATTATCCGAAGTGATATAAGCTTTCATTTCCGCATTCTTTAGAGCCGACTTATAACCACTTAATTCTTGGGGCATATCGGAAGACAGGATAACACCTGAATTTTTAAGTAAGTTAGAAATACCGATTTCAATAAGTCGATTGTCTTTATTGCGTATTCCTTTTAAAAGACTCATATTGTCTCTGGTCTCGCGCGCTGTCATTACGGACTCTCCTTTAGATAACCGAGCGTCAATAGAATCACTCGTTGCGGTTCCAGGACCTTGGAGATCAATTACACCATCTTTAAACCCTGAAGATTTTAACTTATTTCTTAAAGCTAAGAAAGATGCAATCATGCCGATAATGGTAACCGATGCGGTTGCGATACCTACAGGGCCGGAGAATGCGCCTTTTGCAAATAATGTGGCTCCAGCAGTTAATATGCTACTTATTTGGGTTATCGAATCAATCACCGCTTGTTGACGCGCAATTTTTTCTTTTTCCTTTTGGAGTTTCTTTTCTTCCTCAAGTGCTTTAGC
>JACCWN010000136.1 GCA_013697625.1 Legionella sp. | reverse complement strand
TTTCCTTTTGGGGAGAGGGGATCTTCCGTGCCAACCGATAGGAGTTGAGTAATTAATGAATTGTTGCTCTAAAATTTTCAGTGGACCATTAATTAAAAATTACGTCTGGGTTGGTGCGAGATGTGAGCTTTATAACGGAATACTCCGCGTTTTAGTAGCTTATTAAAGAGGTTACTCTCTTCTTCTGTTGGCTAACTATGCGTGTCCCTAGAGCTTCACACCATTGAATTACACCAATCGCATGTTTAGGTAGAGAACTACTGACGGAACAGTAGGTTGCTTTCAGGTGGCTGTCTGCAGCAACAGTTTGTTTAGCGACATCGTGTCGCGCGGCCCGGGACTAAAGATCGTGCGATGAAGTGCCAAAATTATTAAATTACGGTCAAGCAAGGAATGTATCATATACCTTTTTTCTTGGGTTCTTAATTGAAATTGGGTAAATAAATATCCCTACAAATATCACTTACTTCATTGGGAATCTCAGGAAGTTGTACTATATTTGGTTGTAATAAATTTTGATGTAGTATTTGATGATATCGTTTATAGGCTTTTTTTAGAATCGTTGTCTGTTTTTTTGTTAGCCCGCTGGATTTATGAAGTTGTTGGATGTGACTCAATGTATGGGTGTAGGATGCAAAATCTGGTTTCCCTAGCTTCAATATAAGATATTGAATTAAAAACTCCAAATCTAATAACTCAGATCTGACCTTTCTTAGATGGCCTGTTTCTTGATGATATTCAATTTTAGAGCGCATGGTTTGTACTTCTTCTTGCAATTTTGTTGCGTTTCTAGGTAAGGTTAACACGGATTTTTTTAGCCCTAAAAAAACCTGCTTCATTTTGAGTGTGCCCACCATTAAGCGTGCTTTTACCATGGCTTGATGCTCCCAAGTCCATGCCTGACTGAGTTGATAATCTATGAATGCGTCCACATGGCTCACAAGTAATCCCGCCCCGCCAGAAGGGCGCAAACGGGTATCTACGGTATATAAAATGCCAGAGCGAGATCGAGTTGTTAACATATGTAGGATTTTTTGAGTCAGGAGCGTTACAGCTGCTTCTTCTTCAGGCTTTGCAGAATGCAAAAAAACCAAATCTAGGTCAGAAGCATAATTTAATTCACGACTTCCCAATTTGCCATAAGCCACGATGGCAAATCCTGATTTAATTTGTTTTATATGAGGATGGCGAATATAGAGCTGGTTATAAGCCATTGAAAATACTTTGGCAACAATAATTTCAGCAATATCGCTTAAAAATTGTCCAATACGAACAGCGTCGCAGAAACCATGCAGTTCTGCACGAGCGGCCATTAACCAGTGTCTTAATTTAAATTCACGTAACTGTTCTGACTGTTGTTCCATATCTTTGGTTTGACTTAATTGATCTTCTAATAAACGCTTTAGCTGAGCATGGGTAGGAACCTGCCAATGTGCGTCTTCCTCCAATAAAATATCCAATAAAAAGGGTTGAGACAAGAATAATGAGCTTATAAAAGGGCTGTTGGCAAACCAAAAGGTTAATTCTTTAAGTGCTTTGGGGTTTTCAGTTAATAGGGCAAGGTAGGCGCTGCGGCCAAGGATATTTTCTAGCATACTTATCATTTGCAATAAGACTTCATCTGTTTTATCGCAGTGTATAAGGTTTGTTAATAAAAGTTCCATAAATCTATCAAGCCGCAAACGCGCTGTTTGCGTCAATCGTCGGCAGCGAGGGCTATGCCTGAAGGTATGTATCATTTGGGCACAATGGGTGGCGTTTCTGTACCCCAAACTTGTTAATAAATTGATTGCCATTTCTTGCTCAATGTGACCTTGCCATAATCCGGCTAATTGTTTAGCTAAAACACGATTTTCATCCTCATAGGCTTCAACTCGACCTAACACGCTGTGGAAGGAATAGCTTATGATACGTCGGTATTGGTACACTTGTTTCATCAAAGCATCCCAAGTAGTCGCACCCATCATTAGGCTTATTTGCGCTTGTTTCATAGGATCTACAGGCAGAGAATGGGTTTGTTGATCCGCTAAACTTTGCAAACTGTTTTCAAGTTTTCGCAAAAACAAATACCCCTGTTTTAAAACCTCGCCCCGAGGGAGCAGTTTTTCTTGTTTGAGTGCTTCAAGGGCTAACAAGGCATTTTGTTGCTGTAGTTGAGGTAAACGCCCCCCTCGAATCAATTGAAAATTTTGAATGATGAATTCAATTTCTCGAATACCGCCTTGGCCACGCTTGATGTCATTTAGACTGGGATTTAATTTTATTTCACGCTCTATAAGGGATTTCATAGAACGTAGGGACTCAATCACGCTGTAATCTACATACCGTCTGTAGACAAAGGGTAATATCAAACGCTCATACCATGATGGTCTGTTGTCAAGATTTTGAGTGATAACACGACCTTTGACCATTGCATATCTTTCCCAATCACGCCCTTGCTCCTGATAATAGGTTTCCATGGCAGACAAACTGGAGACCAAAGGGCCGCTGTCACCATTAGGCCTTAGCCTTAAATCTACTCTAAAAACAAACCCATCCATTGTAAGTTGCTGCATAAGCTGTATAAAAAGCTGCACAACTTTATTAAAATACTGTGTGTTTGCAATAGGCTCTGGTCCATCGGTGGTACCCTCTTTAGAAAAAGTAAAAATAAGATCGATGTCGGATGAATAATTTAACTCACGACCACCCAATTTTCCCATGGCCAATGTGTATAACTGCACGGGTTCATTCAAAGATTGTCTAGGTATACCATAACGAGAGTTTAAAGCCTGTTGACTATATGACAATGCATGTAGAATGATGGCGTCCGCACAATCAGACCAAGATTGCATAATCGCCTGTGTGGTGGCTTTGTGTGCTAAATCAAGTATCATCAAACGTAAAAAATGTGTATTGCGAAACTGGCGTAAGTCGCGCATATAATTGGGTTGAGTGGTTTGCAGGCTCAATTGGTTTATTGCAGCAAAATAATCTTCTCTATTGAGTAAAGATGAGCATGCATCTTTAGCTATCAAAGCATGGACTAAGGGGACTAGCTTACAGGCAAAATCACTGGCTAAAAATAATTTCTTTACAACCTCTGTCAGGGGGTGGGGTTGAGCTGGTAGATTTTTTTCTACAAACCAGAGTTTGGTCTCTAAAATATCTGCCATATATTTTTCTAATGTAATGTTTGATCACGTATTATGCAGGTGCTTATTATTTGTCTGGTTACAAAGTCACCTTGAACATCTCCATATAAGGCAGAAAAGTGTTTTGCTATTAGAACAACCCAACCAGATAAACAATAATTCATGCTTTTTTTATTTTGATTTACTTCAATTTCAAAAAGCCCTAAAACATTGGAGTCACGTTTTGTAGCATAGTCTTCCATTATAATTAGGGCAGCTTGCAAATCACTGTCTTTGGTATGCCATTTTTGACTCATACATTCTCCCAATCAACCCATGGAAACACAATTTATAATGTCCTCATTATGCCATATATCGACTAATTACTCAATAAATCATTGGGCAACAGGCAGGTTGTAAGATTCTATAGGGTTAAAGTCTGCTCTAGAATCTTTCCCAAAGACCGCTTATCATAGAGCAATCTTCTAAAATACGTGCATACTATGACCTTTCACATTTTACCCTCCATACTGTCTGCTGACATCACCTGTCTTGGAAAAGAGGTTCAGGCCGTGATGCAGGCAGGGGCTGATTTTATTCATTTGGATGTGATGGACAATCATTATGTTCCCAATCTTACCTTTGGCCCACTGCATTGTGAGGCCTTGATAAAACATTTTCCACAGTTGCAAATCGATGTTCATCTGATGGCCAAACCAGTTGATCCATTGATTGCAGCCTTTGCCAAAGCTGGGGCAAAACGCATCAGCATTCATCCTGATGCAAGCATACACTTGGATAGGAGCTTACAATTAATCAATGAATTAGGATGTGAGGCGGGCTTGGTTTTAAACCCATCTTGTACAGTGGATGTTTTGAAATGGACCAGCCATCGATTGGGTTTTGTGTTAGTGATGTTAGTAAATCCAGGTTTTGGTGGCCAAACCTGTATTCCAGAAATTTTAAATAAACTGTCAGACATTAGGAATTTGTATCCTCAATTGCCTATTTGTGTTGATGGGGGTGTAACTGTGGATAATATCGCAAGTCTGGCACAGGTTGGGGCCACCCAATTTGTTGCTGGTTCTGCCATATTTAAAAGCCACAACTATGTGCAAATAATACAATCAATGCGACAACAATTATCCGAGCTACCTTGATGCTCAAGCATATAATAGGCCTTTTTTTCTTCTGTACCATGGCCTGGTCCCAGACAAATGTTGCTCTTACAGGTAAGGATTATGTGTCAAGATTTAATACTTTTAGATCTTGGTATCAGACATTACCCAGCAGTTCACTGCCAGAATTTATCGAATTCATCAAACAAGGAACCCCTTTATCTCAAAAGTTACGAGGAAAATGGTTGTATGAGTTGGCAAAAAATAAGGATTGGACTTCTTTTTTAACCTATTATCAGACTACATCTGATTTAAACTTGGTCTGTTATAAACAAATTGCATTGTTTCAGACTGGACTTGTAGAACAGGCCTTAAAGGATTCATATCCACTGTGGTTAACCGGTGATTCGCTCCCACCTTCTTGTACACACTTATTCGATCTCTTGTTAAAAACAGGCAAATTCGATCAGAACTTAATTACAGAACGCCTCATCCTAGCCTTGGCACAGCGTAATATATCTCTTGCCTATTATTTATTGAAGCAATACACACATTCACATGCGCAAGACCTACAAAAGCTAGCTAGTATTTATACCAATCCAGCAAATATAACACCTATATCAACCAGTGATCTTACAGATGATTTTTATTTATATGGTTTGAAACGTTTGGTTGCTTTAAATATGGAAAAGGCCATCCATTTTTGGAAACAGGCCAAGTCCCTCTTAAGTGAGTCACAACAACAAGCTTTTCTTGCCCACATTACTTTGTATAAAGCGATGCGCAATCATGAAGATACCCTCCTTTGGCTTAATAAGGTTAAGCCTCAATATTACAATGAAATATTGATAGATTGGTCCATTCGATTTGCCTTAAAACATGAAGATTGGAGCCATGTTAGGCAATTGATCAATGCTTCTAAAAATAAAGACATGCCTTGCTGGCAATATTGGTTAGCACGTTCTTTGCAGGCACAGGGTAAAAAAGAGGAAGCTCAGGTGATATACGAATCTCTGGCCAAAAACAGGCACTATTACGGTTTTCTTGCAAGTTTGCGCTTGAACAAAGCTCCAAGTTTTGAAGATGAGAAACCTTCTGCTGATTTGGTAATCATTAGACCCTATCAAACAATTATGGATGAAATTGAGAGTTTATATAAATCTAAAAAAATTCTTGAAGCCTCTCGTTTGCTAAATGATTTTATCAGTGAATTACCTAAAGATGAGGCAAGTGCCTTGGTTTATTGGGTTGATTCTAAGCTCAAATGGTATGGTAAATCAGTGTATCTGAGCAATGAGACCTTGAACAATCAACTATATCTACGGTTTCCATTGGCTTATAATGATGCCATTGGGTATTTCTCAAAACAATATGGCCTTCCTCCTGAGTTCGTTTATGCCATCATACGTCAAGAAAGTGGTTTTAGAGATGATGTGGTTTCTACGGTGGGTGCTCGCGGTTTGATGCAGGTGATGCCAAGGACTGCAGCTGTTGTTTCTAAAACAAGTAAAATCCCCTATACCAACCCAAATCAACTGTTTCTTCCACAAAAAAATATCAATATAGGCACCGCCTACTTGCAACAATTAGCTAAGCAGTTTAAAAATCATCCGGTTTTGATGGCTGCTGCCTATAATGCTGGCCCAAGGCAGGTTGTATATTGGTTGAAGAATCATCCACCAAAAGAAATCGACATTTGGATTGAGACTTTACCCTGGCAGGAAACCAGGAATTATTTAAAGAATGTGCTGGCCTTTTATGTGGTGTATCAATTTCGGTTACATCAAAAACCAGACATTAAAAATTTCATGCAAATATTATAAGTTTTTCACCAATCTTACAGGCAAAAACAACCTTCAACTCATTTTATTTTTCATATGCTACACTTTATTTGATGTTATCTTGTTTAAATTGAAAGAGGTAACCATGCAGCGTGCAATGTGTTGTCTATTTGTTATGGTTATGAGCGCTCAAAGTGGGGTGGCTTCTACACAACCGCCATTATTTTGTGTCGAAAATGACCATTTCCTTGGCTCTATAGAACGTGTATCTTTCACGGCATTTGACATGCAAATCGATTCCCGTGTAGACACGGGTGCTAGAAGAAGTTCTTTGCATGCAAAATCCATCCAACTTATTGAAGAAGGGGATCAACGATTTGTTCAATTTTATGCCATTGATGATCTGGGGCATGCTCATAAAATGAAAGAAAAATTAAGATACATTTCTGAAATTACCAATACATCAGGTATCTCTGAAAAACGATTTGTCATTCGCACCTTCATTGTCCTAAAAAATAAAAAATATAGTATTGATGTAAATCTAAAAGATAGAAGTAACATGCAATATAAATTTCTCATCGGACGCGATCTGCTAAAAAAAGGTGGGTATCTTGTAAAAGTTTAACCGGCAATACAGGCCCTGGTGATAGCTACACTCTGTCTTGAAGGCTCTAATCACTGAGATTATTCTTAGAAAATCTGAATATAATATGGTTTGAACGTGTGACTGCCTCTTGCAAGGCTACCCCAACTGGTATTATTCCTGCAAACATTGATTCTAAGAGTTCATCATTGACGTTACGTATTTGATTTTGTGGCCCAATGATGTGGGTTACTGGGAAATAGCCAGGTGGTTCTAAATCATTTTTTGCAAGTTTAATCGCTGGATGATTGCTAGACTGATATATCCTGCGATAGATCCCTTGTAACCCTATGGGTAAGTAACCTGTATGCTCATGCCAATGTTGTTGGATTTCAGGTCTGGCTAAGAATACCAAAAATTCCCCAATGCCTTCATATTGAATTGGTGTCAAACCTGATATGGCCCACAAAGCAGCACCACCGGTTACATTAGGATGTCTCATTGTGCTGGTTTGTGTATCCAGTGGCATAACAGCAAGGCCTAAATGAAAGCTTACCAGTGTGGATAAGCTGTTATAAGCGCCTGAGGATTGACTAAATAATGGGCAAACGCCGCTGGTGAATAAAGCGGTTGCATCATCAACTCTCCCACCGTATTTAAAATACCCTTGTCTTTGCCAAGTTTTTAAACGGGTTAAATGCCTTTGCAGTGCCTGGGAATTGAAAATTGCGCGAGTCGGTGATGATTGTAATAGGGGCAATCCATGTATTGCCAAATAGGATTCTACTAAAATCCACCCTGGGTAGGCCGTTGTATAGGTACATTGAAAACCAGCTTTTTTTAAAGACTTTGCTAAAATTTCTAAATCTTCCCACGTTTTTGGGAAATTATTTTTATTGTATCCAACTTTGGCTAGAGCATCCTTATCATAGTAAAGTATAGGCACTGAGATATTTAAAGGCATAGCCATTAATTTATCACCCAAGCTGTATAATTTCAAAACTGATTGTAAGAAATCCTCTTTAGGCAAGGTCAGTCCTTGCTCGTTTATTATGTCATCAACCGGTTTTATGACACCACTAGGAAAAAGCATGGTTGCAGATCCCACTTCAAATATTTGTATGAGGGCAGGGGGGTGATGGGCGCGAAAAGCAGCTGCAAAACTTGTTAAGGTTTCAATATAATCGCCTTTGTAAACGGGTTTTATAATGAATTTTGTTTGACTTTGGTTAAATGAGTTGGTCAACCATTTGACTTCATCCCCTAAACTACCGGCCATAGAATGCCAAAAAGCAAGTTCTATAGGCTTAGCGAATATACTGCTCGCAAAAACTATACTGCAGATAAAACATATCATGGCTTTAAAAAATGAAGGCATCATATCAATAAATCAGGGTAATCGCTGAAGATGGCATCCACCCCCCAGTGATACAATTTATTTGCTAGACGCTTGCGGTTTACTGTATAAGCACAGACCATATAGCCCTGGTCTTTGGCAACCTTTACACGAGCAGCTGTTAGAATTTTTCGATTAAAGTGGATGGAATAACATTGCAACTGGTGGGCCTTTTGTAAATAATCATCATCCCATTCATGAATCAACAAGCCCAATGGCATCTCCGGTGCAAGATTGCGACATAAAGTCAAAGCCTCCAGATTAAAACTAGAAACCAAGGGTAAGGCTGCCTCTGTTGGCCAGTAACGCTGGATATGACTGAGCACCGCGGTTGTGGTTTGTTGTATGCTATTGGGGTAAGATTTTATTTCTATGTTGGCATGAACTTGATTTTGCACAAGCCAGGTTAAGGCGTCTTTAAAATGAGGAATTTTTTCATTTTTGTAATGTTTTGAAAACCAAGCACCCGCATCAAGGGTTTGAAGATATTCAGCCTTGGCTAAGCCCAGATCGCCTTTGCCATTGGTTGTTCTTTTTAAACTGTCATCATGAAAAATAAAGGGTTCACCATCTGCACTGCACATCACATCAAATTCAATAAAATGACAGCCCAAAGATAGGGCTTTGTCAAAGGAGGCCAAGGTGTTTTCAGGTGCATAAGCAGCCGCACCGCGGTGACCTATCAGTTTGGGAAGTTGCAAATTAATGTACCTCTTTACGATTTGAAGCTGCCTCAACCAGCGCTGTCATTTGAATTTCATTACTCACAGACAAGGATACACCAGGAAGCGAATCTCCTACTGCCATGGCATTTACCTCTTTGGCTTGATATGCTCGTGGTGTTTGTGGAATGGCCTCGCCTTCAGCGAATACCAATTGACTAAGGCTATAATTTTGGTGAGGATAAGCTTTGTTTAGATTTGCCAATTCGTCATTTATTTGTTTATACAAAACTTGCCTTATATTTGCACGAACCGACTGTATTTCTTCCATGGAAGGCTTGAATTCAATGCCGCTGATTTGATATTGTGCGCCAGGAAGACTTACAGCTTTTGCATTTTTATAGACATCCGTTAACATTGCTTGATCAACTCGGGCTTGTGCATTGACATACAATTTTTCAAGTCCTGAGGTATCTTGTGATCGATTAAATTCTACTAGATGCCATTCACCTTTAGCAATTTTATCAAGGCTTGTTATCACATCGTTGCGGGCTTTAACCAAATCTGCATCATTTAAAGTAGCATTGATGCTTACTGATAATAAGGCTGTTTGTGTACTTACCCATTGCTTTGCAGAAACCTGGAAAGATACTTTATCAAGAAGGAATTTATGTCCAGAGCTTTGAGCGAAAACTAAGGGGGTAACACTGGTTAAGACTAACAGGTATAAAAATTTTTTCATGGTAAGCTCTTTTTTCCATTGTCGAAGGTGATTCTGGGTAAAACTATTTTACATAAGACTGCAAAACATGCCACTTTTTCATTGATTTAATTTCAGAAAAGCACTATAACTTTTCAAAACCTAGTGTTGGGAGCTTTATAAATGATGTCCTTTGAAGATACATTGCATAAGAATCAAACGATTGATGAGGATGATTTCCTTGAGTATGCCTTGTCCCATGGATTTGGCCAGATACATTTTAAAGTGGATTCAAAGACTGGCATGAAAGCCATGATAGCAGTACATAGTACAAAGCTAGGTCCCGCGCTTGGGGGGTGTCGATTCATCGAATATCCTAGTACCTTTGCAGCCATCAATGATGTGATGCGTCTTGCTAGAGGCATGAGCTATAAAGCTGCTTCCATTGGTTTACCCTTAGGTGGCGGAAAAGCTGTGATTATAAAACCCAATTCCAACTTTGATCGCAGAGGCTATATGGAAAGTTTTGGCCACTTTGTAAATGATTTAAATGGCAAATACATTACAGCGCTTGACAGTGGAACTCTGCTCAGTGACATGGACATCATAGCAGAACACACGCCTTTTGTTGCAAGTCGCTCTAAACAGGAGGGGGATCCTTCACCCTTCACGGCAAAGGGGATGGTGCGAGGAATTCAGGCTGCTGTTGCTTTCAAATTAAACAAAGAGTCCCTCGATGGCTTGCATATCGCCATACAAGGGCTAGGCCATGTAGGTTACCCCATGGCACAAGAGCTTAGCGAATTAGGGGCAAGATTGACGGTTGCAGATACGTCCATTACTGCTGTTAAGCAGGCTGTAAAAAAATTAGGTGCCAGTGTTGTTGACCCAAAAGATATCCATAAAGTACCTTGTGATGTGTATTCCCCTTGTGCCTTAGGAGCTATTTTGAATGACACCACCATACCACAATTACAAACGTCCATTATAGCAGGGGCGGCCAATAATCAATTGGCGCATTCTGTTCATGGTAAAATGATACACGATTTGGGTATTTTGTATGCTCCTGATTATGTTATTAATGCTGGAGGATTGATATTTGCCGCTTCCAAATATTTACATACGCCAGAAGAAACCATTGCTTATCAAATAAATACCATCTATACACACTTAACAGAAATTTTTGCGCGATCTGCCAGAGAAAATGTATCTCCCAATGAGATTGCAGATAAGATGGCATATGAAAAATTATCTTGATGGTGGCTTAATATGAAACACACACTTATGACGCAGACCCTATATGATTATATGTTGGATAAATCCTTGCGAGAACATCCTGTATTAAAGGCCTTACGTGAAGAAACCTCCACTATGGAGTTAGCAGCGATGCAAGTAGCCCCTGAACAAGCTCAATTTTTGCAGTTTTTAATTCGCCTCATGCAAGCTGAATTTATCTTAGAACTGGGTACCTTTACGGGATACAGTGCCCTAGCCATGGCCATGGCCCTACCTGATACAGGTCGGCTTATTACCTGTGATATCAGTGAACAATGGACATCAAAAGCCCATAAATATTGGGAAGAAGCCAAGCAATCCCATAAAATCAAATTATGCCTGGGTCCAGCCTTAGATACGCTCTACTCGATGATGAATGCGGGTGAAGTGCAAAAATTTGATTTAATTTTTATTGATGCCGACAAAACCAATTATTCAAATTATTACGAATTAGCCTTAAAATTAGTACAACCTAATGGTCTCATCGCTATAGATAATATCTTCTGGGATGGTAAAGTCGTGGATCCTGAAGAAACAGGTGCCCAAACCCGTGAAATACGCAAACTCAATGAATTAATCAAAAATGACACTAGGGTGGATATAAGCTTACTACCAATCGCTGACGGTCTACTTTTAATTCAGCCACGGATTTAATACACAGGTGGATTGATATTCATTAAATAGTCAGATCCTGTCATTAGAACGTAATTCCTCGCGTCATCCCAGTCTCTAGAAGATGCTATTATATATATATGGTGTCTTATCAAAGAAACTACTATTAAAATATGTGAACCAAGGCGAAATTTACAAATTAAGGAGATCAGTAATGCAACAAGACAATCCTTGTGGATTAGATGGATTTGCTTTTCTTGAATTTTCAGGTCCAGATAAAAAATTTCTGCACAATCAATTTATCCAATTGGGATTTCAAGTCGTGGCAAAACATGGATATTGTGACATCTGCCTTTATAAACAAGGAAACATACAATTCATCCTCAATGCAGCCCAGGATTGTCAAGCGCATAGGCATGCTCAAACGCATGGAGCCGGGGCTTGTGCCATGGGTTTTAGAACAAAAAATGCCAAAGCTGCATTTAGTTATGCAGTAGAACGTGGTGCAACCGTATTTGAAGATGCACATCATGTCTGCCACGACTTACCTGCTATTTCTGGCATAGGCGGGTCTGTGATTTATTTCGTGGATGAACAACACCAACCCTTTTCACAACTGTGGAAGATAAATTCAGATATGGACTTATCAGGTGCTGGTTTGAAAGAAATCGATCATCTCACACACAATGTATTTCGTGGCAATATGGATAAATGGGCAGGATTTTATGAAACCATATTTAATTTTAAAGAAATTCGATTTTTTAATATTGAAGGTAAAATGACTGGTCTACTCAGTCGCGCCTTGTCCAGTCCCTGTGGCAAAATAAAGATACCTTTAAACGAATCCAAAGACGACCTATCGCAAATTGAAGAATTTCTTCATGAATATCAAGGCGAAGGTATCCAACACATGGCATTGAGTACAGACAATATCTATGAAACTATTTCAACTTTAAGACAACAACAAGTTAAATTTTTAGATGTTCCAGACACCTATTATGATCTGTTAGAAAAACGTTTGCCTTGGCATCAAGAACCCTTAGAACATCTTCGTAATCTAAGAATTCTTATGGATGGTGAACTTGATCTTAAGCATGGTTTGTTATTGCAGATTTTTACAGAAAATATCTTTGGTCCTGTATTTTTTGAGATCATCCAACGTAAAGGCAATGAGGGTTTTGGAGAAGGGAATTTTCAAGCTTTATTTGAAGCAATAGAACGTGATCAAATGAAGCGCGGCAGTCTAAGATAAGGAAAAGCAGATGAAACTTGCCACATTAAAATCAACCAGGTCACGTGATGGTGCATTGTGTGTTGTCAATAGAGCCTTGACCCGTGCAGCTCTAGTCCCAGAGATAGCCGCAACTTTGCAACAGGCTTTAGATAACTGGAAAGAAAGCGCTCAAAAATTACAAAGTGTCTATATGCAGCTTAACAAAGAGTCCCTTAAAGCAGATAGTTTTGATTTTAATACATCTGAGTGCGCAGCACCTTTGCCTCGAGCTTTTCAATGGGCGGACGGTAGCGCCTATGTCAATCATATCGAATTGGTTCGCAAAGCTCGAGGGGCAAGCATGCCTGAAAATTTTTGGACCCAGCCTTTGATGTATCAAGGTGGTTCAGATGCGTTTCTAGGACCAAAGGATGCTATTGTTGTAAAAGATGAAGCTTTTGGTATTGATTTTGAAGCAGAAATTGCCGTCATCACTGACGATGTTCCTATGGGTGTATCCGCCATTGAAGCTGAAAAACATATTCAGCTGCTCATGCTTGTGAATGATGTCTCCTTACGTCACTTAATTCCAGATGAGCTTGCCAAGGGCTTTGGTTTTTTCCAATCTAAACCTGCAAGCAGTTTTTCCCCTGTGGCAGTTACACCTGATGAATTAGGTGCTCACTGGGATGGAAAACGTCTGCATTTACCCTTATGCAGTTATTTGAATGGTCATTTATTTGGCCAACCCAATGCTGGCATTGATATGATTTTTTCTTTTCCAAAACTTATAAGTCATGCTGCTAAAACCAGGATGCTATGTGCAGGCTCTATTATTGGTTCTGGAACGGTGTCTAATACAGATCGCAGCAAGGGCTCGTCTTGTATAGTAGAGAAAAGAATGCTAGAAATCCTAAACCAAGGCCAAGCAACTACACCCTTTATGCGTTTTGGTGATACCATACATATTGAGATGTTTGATGATGATAAAAATACTATTTTTGGTGCAATAAATCAGGAAGTTACTTATTATGATGAAACTGTATGATTATTTTCGTTCCACTGCCTGTTATAGAGTACGGATTGCTTTAAATCACAAACAACTACCTTATGAATCAGTTGAAATACATTTGGTCAACCAAGGTGGCCAGCAACACAGTCCTGAATATCTACAAATCAACCCTCAAGGTTTGGTACCTAGTCTTGAATGTCAAGGCAATGTTCTAACCCAATCTTTAGCCATTTTAGAGTATTTAGATGAAACTTTTCCACTCAAGCCTTTACTGCCAAAAGATACCACCCTTAGAGCCAAAATCAGAGCTCAGGCTTTATTAATACTGTGCGATATCCATCCTCTCAATAACTTAAGAGTACTCAACAGGCTAAAAATGCAATTTGAGGCAGGGGAAGAGGATATTATGGACTGGTATCATCATTGGTTAAAATTAGGATTTGATGCTTTTGAAAGCCAATTGCATACTTTCAAAAGAACAGCCCCAGTTTGCAGCGGTAGTGAGATAGGCTTGGCTGATGTCTGTTTGATACCGCAGGTATATAATGCCAAAAGATTTGATTTTTCTCTCAAACCATATCCCCTTATACAAGAAATTAATACCTATTGTTTAGAACAAGAAGCTTTTAAGGCTGCAAGCCCAACTAAATAGATTTATATAATCTATAGGTTGTTCTAGCAGCATAATTCTAGTAGTTTAGTTATAGATTATTTTAGTAAATAATCTATAACTAAACTACAAATCAGTTTGGTTCTCAAGGTAACTAATCCATTGTTGGGCTTCTTGGGCATCCTTGTTGATTTCAAGGGCCTTTTTGAAATTTTCTAAAGCTGTCGTGTTATTTTCTAAATGATGTTGGCATAGGGCCAAATTATAATACAGATTAAATTGTTCACCAATGTAAGGCTTTGATTGTTCATAATAATTGGCTGCTTCCTGATAGTGTTTGATGGCATGGAAAAATATACCTATGTCAAATAAGATACATTGTGTTTGGGGCATATAATAATAATTTTCCGCAAGTTTGGGCATATTGTGCGCTAAGAATTGAATGGTTTCCGCATCTTCTTTTTCAATTTTAGAAATGATGTGATTGGTTAACTTCAAATACATATGCGGATCCCAATGTGTAAGCTGCATGTGGGCTGCAAGGACAGGCAAGCTACAATCTTGGAATGATTCACTGATGCGCGTATGTAATATAAAATAATCCCCAGGGCTTAAACCATCGATGGTCTCATCAATGGCCAGCCGCATTTGCGGTAAATCACTGAGTTTAAATCCACTGGAAAAAGCTGCGGTTTTAATGCCCTTTCGCGGCTGCTGTAAAGCGGCATCGCCACCTGTGTTTTTAAAATATTGTGCAAGTGCGTGAAAATTAACCATTAATGAGAAACTACCATGAAACAAAATAGAAGGATTGTTTAAATAATCCAGAGATTCAAGGGTGTTATACCCTTTGTCTGTAGAGATTATGAGTAATTTATTTTTGGAAATTTTTTTAAGATATTGAATTGCACGGAAAGAGCCTATGGGAAATAAAAAACTACTTTCATGTAATTTTTGTTTATACTCCTCTAAAATTGAATTTAGAACAGCATCTTCATAATACCCTTCTTTGATTTCATGTGAATTAAAATCTACAGCAATTTCTTCCATATTGATGGGCTCACCATCTTTCATGTTGGTTTTATCAGCTGTGAGAGTCAATAACAGCTCATTTAATTTGCCATCTCGAACAGAAAAGGCATCTTGGGTAATGGTGTCAAAAATATAATTTGCAAAAACCGTTAAAGGGTTAACCAAAGTTTTTTCATCCAGGCAGATATCTTTTTTTGTTAAATGGATGGGTTCTTTTTCTTCCATATTATATAGGGCAAAGTCTATAACCCCTTTTTCAATGTAAGGTTTTAAAGCTGGGTGAGTTTCCCAATACTGTATGTTATTTTTGGTAAAGTCGCTCATGACATAGCATATTTTAATGTCTTCTCTGTTTAGCCTTTGTAATAGCCCACACAGCGTTTTTACAAAATAATAACTAAATCGTCCTGAGCCGGTTCCAAGTTCCAGTATATAAAAAGGGTGACCTGCTGCTTTGGGGTTATTTTTAGTCCAATCAATCATAAATACAAGCATCATTTTTGCATAAGTATAAGCTATGAACGGATTGGAAGTGATATAAAAGGGGACTTGACGAACCCAAGCTTGGATCCCTTCTTTATCAAAATATTCGCGCTGCATGTGCCATATTTTTGACTCAGAGAGACGCTGATCTTGTTCGATGATTACCTTTTTATTCGTAGAGTTTGTATTCATTCTGGTTTGGACCTCTCTAAGTTTTAAAAAGAAGTAGTATACTCATATGTATAGATCTATTAAATGTTCTTCCTAACTAATAATAGATCAAATCGAGGATAAGTGTTTTTTTTTAAAACATCGTTTTTATTATGTACAATAGGAGAAACTTACAATAGATGACTAATAGGGCGGTAACTATCAGAAGCCAACAGTAATTAATGATAATTAAATTGTAACTCCCCACCTCTTCCCTAGCGAAGCGAGGGATTTTCCGAATGTAGGATTGAGTCAGGGTCTGGAGATCATTCACTATGTTCAGGATGACGGGGCATTTGGTACTGTTCCTAATTCTCAAGGGTATATACCCAACATACGTGTAATGTTATGATTTAAAACCTGATTCATTAAATGAATTACATAGGTTTTAAGTATATGAAATTTGATCCTCAATTGATGTTTTCTACAAAGTATGCAGGACGAACTAGCACAGTTTTGATTTTACTGTTTTTAATTTTAATTTTATATCAATTAGCCAGTTACTTTTTTGCAAATGAAAATGCTGCACTTTTAACACCTGTTAGCCAAAATACGCAAAGGCCTGTTAAAAAAGAGTCTACAGATTATCTCAAAAATTCCTCCTTATTTGGAGTGTATGTTCCAGAAAACGTAAATGAAGTAATTATAAAAAAATCAATGCTAGATTTGACTTTAGTTGGTATTCTATTAGCAAATAAAGTAGCAGACTCACAAGTGATCATTCGTTCTGCTGGCGGTACAGAAAAAAATTATAAGTTAGGTGACACTTTGCCGGGCGGGGTGTTATTAAAACGCATCACTTCACAAGGCATCCTAGTGGAGCACGAAGGGAAGTTAGAAAGTATTACCTTGCCTAAAGATGAATTACTCTTTGAGCCTGTTTCAAAGCCTTTAAAAGAGGAAGAAAGCCAATGAAAGGGATAACTCGTTCAATATTAATTTTTAATTTTTGTATCCTACTACTTTCAGGTTGTGCCCTACACCATGTCAATTTGGAAGAGGGCATTGAAAGCTTTAAGGTGCGAGACTATCGTCGTGCATTTATAAGATTGAAACCTGAAGCTGAAAATGGTCATGTGGATGCAGAATATGCGGTTGGTTATATGTATTATTACGGTCAAGGTGTTGTTGAAGATCGCGAAAAGGCCTGGTATTGGATTGATAGCGCCGCTAAGGCTGGCCAGCCTGATGCTGTTGCGGCACTTCAAATAATGCATCATAATGACATAGGATGATCTGGGTTGGACGTGCAATGCCCACTGTTTGCAACTCATCATTTGCAAACCAGCGGCCTATTGGTTGAACAGTTGGTGGCTCTGAGGGCTTAGATTTAATTGCTAGTGCCTTGATGTTCAAACTGAAATGAGTAAAATGATGGGTAAATTGTATGATAGGCCTAGGCATCTCTCCTTTTAAACCATATTCATTTTTAATATATTGAAGCGCACAATCCTCCATCTCCAGTGTGGGCAAACACCACAATCCACCCCAAATGCCTTTGGCTTGCCTTTTTTCTAAATAGATACATTCTTTATCATTCACAAGTACTAAAAACTGCTGGCTGCGTTTGGGCTTTGGTTTTTTTATTTTTTTATTTGGATAATTGGCTTGTTCTTGATTTTTGAAGGCCAAGCAATGCAATTGTAAAGGACAGTTCTCACAATCAGGCTTATTTAATGTGCAGCATAAAGCGCCCAAATCCATGATTGCTTGCGTATAATTGGCACATTGGGTTGAAGGCATACAAGCATGGGCACAGTCCCATAATTTTTTCAGCGTGTCAGCTTTGTCTGTGCTACCGGAAATCATAAAAAAACGAGCTAAAACACGTTTCACATTACCATCTAAAATAGGCGTAGCTTGATTAAAAGCCAAAGATAAAATCGCTGCAGCCGTGGATGGTCCAATACCGGGTAAGGCTAATAACAGAGGCAGACTACTTGGAAAAATGCCTTTGTAGTTGGCTGATATTAAACTGGCGGTTTTGTGCAAATTTCTGGCTCGACTGTAATATCCCAATCCAGACCACAAAGCCAATACCCCATCTTCCGGAGCGCTTGCTAAGTCATGAATGGTTGGGAAATTATCCATAAATCTATTGAAATAGCCAATGACTGTTTGCACTTGGGTTTGTTGCAGCATAATCTCAGAGACCCATATTTTGTAAGGATCTGGAAGTTTCCAAGGTAACTGTTTGCGACCATGCACCTCATACCAAGATAAAACAGCCTTACTGAAATATTCATATAGGGTAGGCTCATACACTGTCATTTCTCCCTTTCTAACTCCAACTTAGTTAGGCGTATTTTAAAGAAAAAATATCATACAGGGAAACAATTTAAGGCGCGCCTTTTGTATCCAGTTATGAACAAAAAGTATTCTTTCGTGATTTTACGTGACTTTAATGTATATATATGTTACATTATGTTTCGTATTTAGTTTTTTAAAAAGCAGGGGTGTATTTAATGAAGAAACAAAGTTTGTTATTTGTGGTATTGGCTATAGGTCTTGCTCAATCAAGTCAAGGATTTAGTGAAAACTTGCAAAATCTACTTCCTGATGAACGAAATTCTATTGATGTATTTCAAAAGTCGGCGCCAAAAGTAGTGTTTGTTAGTCGCCTGACCACTGTGGTGGATCGTATTTTACACAAAAAAAGTCAAGTTCCAGATGGCGCTGGTACAGGTATTATTTGGAATGACCAAGGGTATATAGTTACAAATTATCATGTAATTGAAGAGTCGCAAAACTTGGAAGTTACCATAGATAAGATGAAAATGTCTGCAAAGGTGGTAGGTAAGGAGCCTCGCATGGATCTCGCTGTTCTTAAAGTAAACTCTCCTGAGGCCATAAAATACTTAAGAGCTTATCAACCCTTTAATTTCGTTCGGTTACAAGACCTGATTGTTGGCCAAAAAACCATTGCAATAGGCAATCCTTTTGGATTAGATCACAGTATGTCCAAAGGGATTATCTCAGCTTTAGGTAGAGACGTTCCTGGTATAGGTGGTGTAACTATTCCTAATATGATTCAAACAGATGCAGCTATCAATCCAGGCAATTCAGGCGGACCTTTATTAAGTAGTGCAGGTGAATTGATAGGCATTAACACCACCATTTTTTCACGCTCTGGCGCATCTTCAGGGATTGGCTTTGCTATACCTGCTGATGATGTAAAACTTGTAGTAAATCAGATAATCAAAAAGGGACGTGTCACCTTATCTGGTATAGGTATTCATCAAGTGTCACAAAAAGATGCAGATAAAATGGGTGTAAGAGAAGGCATATTGATTGCAGATGTAGTACCCAATTCTCCTGCAGCTTCTGCCAAACTGCAAGGTACACATAAAGATTCAAGAGGACGTCGGGTACGTGGAGATATAATAATGGCAGTTAATGGGCATCACCTGGTTGATTATAATGATTTTTACAATTTTCTTAAGAAAATCAAAATAGGTGAAAAAATTAATTTGTCCATACAAAGAGGCAACAAACAAATGGATATCGCTATGAAAACCATAGATGTTGCTGATTTACCCACCCCCGTTGGCCATAAAACTGGCTATTACCACACCTACGCATAAATAAAATGGCCTTCAGCTTCCTGAAGGCCATTTCCCCACCTAGTAAAAATAAAAGCTTCGAGCTATCATTTCACTTAAGATAAAATAAAGGAATAGGGATGTTACTTAAAAAAGAGGAATCCATTTTATTACTCGTTGATGTTCAAGATAAGTTAACCCCCCATGTAATAAATAGTAGCGCGCTCATAAGCAGATGTGAGTGGCTGTTAAAATTAGCAAATAAATTAGAAGTGCCTATTCTTGTAAGTGAACAATATTCTAAAGGCTTAGGTCAGACCATAGAAGCTCTCAAAGCGCATTCTCATCCCAATAATAGTATAGAAAAAATCCATTTTTCATGCATGCAATCCAGCAGTTATACCATTAGACTCCAGGCTTATAATAAAAAACAGGTGATTTTGATAGGAATCGAGGCCCACGTTTGTGTATTACAAACCGCTATTGAAATGAAAGAGGCCGGGTTTGATGTGTTTGTGGTAGTTGATGCAATCAGTAGTCGTAATCCTTTAGATTTAAAATACGCTCTAAAGAGGATGTCGCAGGCAGAAATTCATTTAATAACAGCGGAGATGGTTTTTTTTGAATGGATAAGACAAGCTGGTACACCAGAATTCAAAGCATTAAGTAAAGAATTCTTAGTTTAAAATCCAAATGAGAGGACACCAACATGAATTTCACAAACAACAGCGCAGTGGTAAGTGGAGGCGCCTCAGGATTAGGTAAAGCCTGTGTTCAATATCTCAAAGAGCAGGGTATGATGGTCGCAAGCTGGGATAAACAACAAGATGAATCAAGCATGGCTGATGTGTTGGTACTTTGCGATGTCACATCAGAAGAATCCGTAGAAAAAGCTTTACAGCAAACAATAGAAAAAATAGGAATTCCAAGGGTTTGTGTCAATTGTGCAGGCATCGCACCAGCAAAACGAATTTTGGGCAAAGCAGGTGTCATGCCTTTAGCGGCATTTAAACAAGTCATTGATGTAAACCTGATAGGTACCTTCAATGTGATGCGGGTGCTAGCACAGGCGATGTCTACTTTAGAATTGGATCCCGACTCCCAAGAAAGAGGGGTCATTATAAACACCGCTTCAATTGCAGCTTATGATGGACAAATAGGGCAAACGGCATACAGTGCTTCGAAAGGGGCAATCGTAGCTATGAGCTTGCCGGCTGCTAGAGAATTGGCCAGGGAGGCTATAAGAGTGAATGCTATAGCCCCTGGATTATTTGGCACGCCTTTGTTATTGGAGATGCCTCAGGCTGTTCAAGAAGGCTTGATTGCAACCTTAAATTTCCCTAAACGACTGGGTAAACCAGAGGAATTTGCAGTATTGGTTGGACATATCATTCAAAATAGCATGATAAATGGTACAACCATACGCTTGGATGGCGGGATACGTATGCAATGATTTTACCTCCCGTATTGCGGCTTTAAGGACTCCATATAAAAGCCTTTTCTTCTACACGCATAAGGCTAGAAAACATACATATCTATGCTATAGAGACGCTGCGCTACCTAAAACCACCAGACATTAGTTATATATTCCATATTTAATTTGTAATAATGCTTGCAGTATCGAGATTCAATAATTTTTTTGCTATGATTGTATTGTTGATTTCATAATCACCTAACTGAATTTTTGCTTTAAAATACATAATACGGGCTTCATTAAATTCAGGCATATCACGGGATTGCGCTAAAAGTTGGTCCAGTTGTTTTGTGGTCATTTTATTAACCAAGCTGTTATCGGCTATGGTTTCTACACCCTTTATCTTTGCACTAGCCAACTCAACAAAATGGTGTAACATAGGCTTATCCTTGACGAGGTCTGGCATGGTTGTCGGCTCCCTTAAAAAAATCTTTAGTATCAGATATTTATTTTTAACTATTTTTCGTGCAAGTTTTAGGCCAATTTTCAAAGCTTTAGGAGAAAGATGAAATTTTTATCAAAAGCCTCATTAATATTAAGTATCTTTACACTTTCGGTCAATGCAACCAGTCATCATCCTGAGGTTTTTTTAAAATCTATTCAAGATAGCCCGCAAGTAGGAAAAGAAATCTATACTCATTTTTGTAGTAATTGTCATGCTAGGAAAGCTTTAATAAGGATTGGCGCTCCACGATATAGGATTCATACAGATTGGGACCAGAGATTAAAACAAGGCATAGAAAGCCTTTTTCATCATACGGATGAAGGCTTGAATGCAATGCCAGCTCGTGGTGGATGTTTTGAATGCACAGATGAGCAATTGATGCTTGCTATGATTTATATGTTACCAAAAAAGAGCCAAAAAGAACTATTAAATAAGCTTTTAGATTATAAAAAAGACATATAGTTAAAAATTTTACACAAAAACACTAAACCTATTTTCATTTCTTCCGATACCTTAAAAAAAAAGGGAGAAATAAAAGTGAAAAAACAACTACTGTTAGTTCCTGTATGTGTGGTTTTGGCATCATGCTCATCCATCGATAGATCAACTGCTGTAGTTGATGATGGTGGATATACTCACTACACCATGAGTATGGGGTCAGACCACAGAGGTACACGTGCTTTTCCAGATAGAAGAGAGCCAACCGGTAAAAAAGTGTTTGTATTTGATCCAAAAGCGACTGCTTGGGCAGCTTATGATGCCAATGGTACTCGGGTCAATACTGGTAGCGCCTCTGGAGGTAGAGATTTTTGTCCTGATGTGAATAAACCATGTCGAACCGTTACGGGTACCTTTAAAGTTTATTCCAAGAAGGGTGAAGATTGTAAGTCCAGTTTATATCCGGTTGAAACCCATGGCGGTGGACGTATGCCTTATTGCATGCATTTCCATGGCGGTTATTCAATCCATGCAGCCTATGAAGTGCCTAATTATAACACAAGTCATGGTTGTATACGTGTGTTACCCAGTGCTGCAAAATGGTTGAATGAAAATTTTGTTGACGTGGGTACAACCGTTGAAGTCAAGCCTTACTAACAAAATAAGCCCTGCAAGTCAGCAGGGCTTATTATAAGTCTTTTTTAAAATCACTTGATTTACGAGTCCATCTCATTTAACATCAGAACCTCTTTTTGTGCCTGTGATTTTTCTGATGATTCTTTGTATTGATGTGGGCAATTCTCATATATACGGTGGGGTGTTTGAAGGAGATGACATTAAGCTGCGTTTTCGTCATACCTCAAAAAGCACTACCTCTGATGAATTGGGTATTTTTTTAAAAAGTGTATTACGTGAAAATAATTGCGATCCCGATTGTATCAATCAAATCGGTATTTGCTCCGTTGTGCCACAATTGGATTACTCTTTACGGTCTGCCTGTTTAAAATATTTTGCATCCGACCCCTTTTTATTACAAGCAGGTGTAAAAACCGGATTACATATCCTCTATAGAAATCCTCTAGAAGTTGGCGCTGATAGGATAGCCAATTCCATTGCAGCAACCCATCTTTACCCCAACCAAAATATAATCGTCATTGATTTTGGTACAGCCACGACTTTTTGTGCGATTACCGCAGAAAAAAAATATTTAGGTGGGGCGATTTTGCCCGGCATGCGTTTATCTGCAGAAGCCTTATCAAAAAACACGGCTAAATTACCTACAGTCGAAATCATCAACACTGAACATGTGGTTGGTAGATCCACCATTGAAAGCATGCAATCAGGTATTTACTATGGCGCGCTGGGCGCTTGCCGAGAGTTGATTCAGCGCATTAATCACGAAGTATTCCCTAATAAAAAATCCATTATATTAGCCACTGGTGGATTCGCCTCCTTATTTGACAAACAAAGCTTATACGACCATTTGGTTCCTGATCTGGTACTACAAGGTATTCGTCTAGCTGCCTTAATGAATACTTAAACACAAAAGCTAAGATACCACTTGCTTTCTATTTGAAACCATCTGAATTTAATTTGGTAATGAATGAATGCCCTCATCCCGAGTGAAGCGAGGGATCTCGGAGTATGAGGCATGCTACGTAATACCCTGAGATCCCTCGCTATTATCCTGATGACATAAGGCAAGGCTTAAAAGCTCGAGATGACGGTAATGAATGCCATCACGCTTTTATATCTCTTCATTGTTGAAATTATAAACATTTTATCTACTATTTCTTCTAAATCCCACTTAAATTGGCTTTTTCACTTGACGAGTGTAGAAATGTGTTTCTATAGTGTATATAAGTGGGTTAAACTATTAAAAAAGTGGAGAATTGTGGAATTATGTTTCGTGGAATCAATGCAATTACCATCGATACCAAAGGGCGTTTGGCTATTCCCACACGTTATCGAGATGCATTGAGCTGCGAAAACAACAAATCCTTGGTGATTACGATTGATACTGGTCAACGTTGTTTATTACTTTACACCCAAGATCAATGGCAAATCATAGAAGACAATTTGCAAAAATTACCAAGTTTTAATGAGGCCGCTAGAAGAATTCAACGCTTATTGATTGGACATGCTACGGATGTTGATATGGATGCAAATGGGCGTGTGCTATTGCCACCCATATTAAGAGAATATGCACAGCTTGAAAAAGACGTGGTGATGATTGGCCAGGGTAATAAATTTGAAGTTTGGTCTAAAAAATTATGGGATTCTATGCGCGAGCATTGGTTGGCTGTTGAAGCCTCAAAAACCGATGCATTGCCAGATGAAATGAAAACCTTTTCTTTATAAATTGGTAACTAAAGATGGCTGCTCATCAACCAGTATTATTACATGAGACAATGAAAGCTTTGGCCATTAATCCAGAAGGTGCCTATATTGATGGAACCTTTGGTCGTGGAGGACATAGCAGTAATATCTTAAACGCCCTAAGTGATAAGGGCAAACTGTTTGCCATTGACAAAGACTTAGACGCTGTACAATACGGCAAAGACAATTATGGACTAGATAAGCGGTTTCAGATTGCCCATGGTTCTTTTGCAAGTTTAAGCAACCTTGCTAAGGCTTGGGGCATTTATGGCATGGTCGATGGGATTTTACTGGATTTAGGTGTTTCCTCACCCCAACTTGATAATCCAGTCAGAGGTTTTAGTTTTATGCAAGAAGGTCCATTGGATATGCGAATGGATATTACACAGGAAACAAGTGCTGCCCAATTTGTAAATGAAGCACCGGCAAATGAACTTGCCAGCGTGTTTCGTACATACGGGGAGGAGCGATTTGCAGGCCGAATAGCCCGGGCCATCGTTGAAGCACGTATGATAGCACCCATATCAACGACTTTGCAATTGGCTGAAATTGTAAAAGCTGCCAATCCTAAATGGGAAAGGCATAAGCATCCAGCAACTCGAGTATTTCAGGCGATTCGAATTTATGTGAATCAAGAGTTGACTGAGTTAAGCGAAGGTCTAGGACAATGCATAGATGTTTTAAAACCCGGTGGACGATTGGCTGTTATAAGTTTTCATTCGCTGGAAGATAAAATTGTAAAAAGATTTATGCGGGACAAGGAACAGGGGCCAAGGTTACCCCCAGAAGTCCCAGTGAGATATGAAGTAACTATAACTAATTTTAAAAGGGTAGGTAAAGCTGTAATGCCACAAGAAGAAGAAGTAAAAGCCAATGTGAGAGCTCGAAGTGCTGTTCTAAGGATTGGGGAGAAATTAGCATGAATGCTGCAGCAAAAGTCATACATCAAAGTAATGTATTCAATGGCCACTTAACCGACATGCAATTGTCAAAATCTTTTTATATATTCACGTTTTTGTTAACTGCGATACTCGTTAGTGCTTTAGGGGTTATATATAGCACAAACTCCTATCGTTCCACTTTAAGTAAAGTTGAACAAGAAGAACAACAAGCACATTTTTTACAATTACGAAAAGGACAATTATTACTTGAAGAGACTAGTTTAGCAACGCCTGCACGGGTTGAGGAACTTGCTTCTCAGAAATTAAAAATGACTTTGCCAAATCGTAAAAATATTTATATGTTACAAGCACATTAAATTTTAAATGAAAAAATCACGGCATCTTGCCAGACTTATTACTATATCTATTTTCTTTGCAACAATTTTGCTGATATTAATTTGGCGAATGCTTGATTTAACCATCTTGCATCGCCAATTTTTAGAAGGCCAAGGCAATGCACGTAGTTTACGTATCATAGATCTTCCGGCCTATAGAGGTATGATCACAGATAGAAATGGTACGCCTTTAGCCATAAGCACACCAGTCAAATCGGTTTGGATTAATCCTAAAGAGTTTGCTCCAGATAAAGAGCAATTCATGAAATTGGCGAACTATTTGAGTTTGAGCCCTGTTGCACTTAGTAGAAAAATAGTCAATACACAAAGCCGTGAATTTCTTTATTTGATAAGACAAATTCCACCCATGCTTTCAAAAAATATTAAAACCTTACATATCACAGGATTATATTTTCAAAAAGAATTTAAACGATATTATCCAGACTCAGACAGTATTTCCCAGTTGCTTGGATTTACGAATATTGACGATCAAGGTCTAGAAGGCATAGAGTTGGCCTATCAAGATTGGTTGATGGGTGTCGTTGGAAAAAAAACAGTTATAAAAGATCGTATCGGGCGCATCATTGATGAAAGAGGTATTTTGAAAAAGCCACGTCCAGGCAATGATTTGGCCTTAAGTATAGACAAGCGTTTACAATATCTAGCTTTTAGTGAATTAAATAAAACCATAGAAGAATTTGCTGCCAGTTCAGGAACGGTGGTGGTCTTAGACGCCGAAAGTGGTGAAATATTGGCTATAGCCAATGCACCTTCTTATAATCCCAATGCCCGGGGCCAATATGACAGAAACACTTATAGAAATAGGGCTTTAACGGATACTTTCGAGCCAGGTTCTGTGATCAAACCTTTTAGTATAGCAAGTGCTTTAGAAACAGGTTTATTTACGCCCAAATCAATCATTGATACTAACCCCAGTTTTATGACAGTCCATGGCCATCAGGTCCGAGATATACACAATTATGGTGTATTGGATGTGACTGGTGTATTGCTGCATTCAAGCAATGTAGGTGTAACAAAAATGGTTTTGGCAAGTCCTCCGGAGCAATTAATTGAGCTCTTCCAACGCGCAGGCTTTGGTCAAAGAACTGGCAGTGCTTACCCTGGAGAAGCGGAAGGCTCCATAGTTAAAGCCAAAGATGCCAATCCCTTTGTGCTAGCAACCCTGGGATTTGGTTATGGCATGTCAGTTACTGCTTTACAATTGGCCCAGGCCAATTTAATCTTTGCAAATCAAGGCAAATCAAAACCTGTAACTTTAATCTTCAATGACAATCAAACACCTGGTATACAAGTAATTTCGCCTAAAACAGCCCAGGAAGTCTTAAAGATGATGGAAGCTGTGGTAATGGAAGGCACAGGAAAAGAAGCACAGGTGCCTGGTTATCGAGTTGCGGGTAAAACAGGTACTGCATGGGTGGCTGGTAAAAAAGGCTATATGGAAAAAAAATATACTGCAAGTTTCATTGGCATCGCCCCTGTTTCAAAACCAAAATTCATTGTAGCTGTAATTATTCATGAGCCTTCGCGTAAAGGGTATTATGCAACTGCTGTGGCAGCACCTCTGTTTTCTAAGGTGATGGCAGGATCCTTGCGTTTATTTAATATTCCTACGGATGGGCCGGTTTAGTTATATCAAGGAGCAAATGGTGAAATTAAGTCACTTATTAGGCGATTGGTTTACACATGAAGATGTCGATTGTGACATTTTAGATTTGCAAAATGACAGTCGTAAAGTTAAAGCTGGCGATTTGTTTTTTGCATACCCAGGTTCAAATCAAGATGGGCGTTTGTTTATAGACAAAGCTCTAACAGCAGGTGCTGCAGCCATTGCATATGATCCCTGCGAACTTAGTAGCCCGCCACTGCTATCAGTTCCTACGGTCTCAATTCCACAGTTAGCAGGTAAGCTCGCTAAAATAGCCAACCGATTTTATAATAACCCAAGCAGCTTTTTGCAGGTTACTGGAATTACTGGAACCAATGGTAAAACCACCATCGCTTATCAATTAGCCCAAGCACATCATCTACTTGGGACAAAATCCGCCTATATCGGCACCATAGGTCAGGGTGAAGTAAACCAATTACAAGAATTATCAAACACAACCCCTGATGCTTTATGTTTGATGAAATTACTGCATGACTATAAAAATAGGAATATCCAACAGGTTTGTATGGAAGTTTCTTCACATGCGCTGAGTCAAAATCGCGTGGATGCCATTGAATTTGATCAAGCGGTCTTTACAAATTTAACCCAGGATCATTTAGATTATCATAAAAGCATGCAAGCCTATGGTGCTGCCAAAGCTTTGTTATTTGTAAGACCGGAATTAAAGTTTGCAATCCTCAATCAAGATGATCCCTTCACAACCGCAATAGCCAATCAGCTAAACCCAGGAGTTAAAAAAATAACCTACGGGATGCATGATCCATGCGATGTACAGGCCGTGGAATGGACTATGGATGTGCAGGGAACCACCATAGGTGTGCAATCGCCTTGGGGCAGACACCAACTACGCATTGGATCTTTGGGTTTATTTAATATTTATAATAGCCTTGCCTTATTTTCTAGTTTGTTATTAAGTGATTATCCTCCAGAAGATGTGGTTCAGATCATGTCTCAATTAAAAGCCGCTCCAGGCCGGATGGAAGTGGTGCTGCATACCCCCTATGTACTTGTTGATTATGCCCATACTCCTGATGCCTTGGAAAAAGCCTTATCAACTTTGAGTGACTTAAAAAAAGGGCAGTTATGGGTGGTGTTTGGTTGCGGAGGGGACAGAGATAAAACAAAACGTCCCTTGATGGGGCGTGCGGCAAGTATTTATGCAGATCATATCCTTATTACCAGTGATAATCCGCGCAACGAAGACCCTAAACGCATCATTGATGAGATAGCTACAGGCATTCCAAAGGGTATTCATGTCAATAAAATAATGGATAGAGAAGAGGCCATAGCTTATGCGCTTGAACATGCAGAAAAAGACGACATTGTTCTTATCGCAGGGAAAGGTCATGAATCCTATCAACAAATTGGTCAGGTGAAGCACCCTTTTTCCGATCAAGAGGTGATAAGGCGGTTGGTATCTCGTGCTTAAGATAAATTCTTTCAGACATTTACTAAACTTATTAGATTTTTCAAGCGAAGTTAAGTACGTAGTCTGTATTAGACGAAGTCGTAATACAGGTTGGTCTCAGAACTGAAATGTTAACAAAAAAAACCTTACAATCTGCTTAGAATACCTGTGTTTTATTGCAACACAATCTAATTCAGGTGCTGCACTTCAAACCTTGAAAGGGTGGACCTTGAAAATCATAGACTGAAAAATCATGGCGGGTATTATGTTGTTTTCTTAATAATAGGAAAGCGGATTGCTTATCTACTGCTTGCTTTAAAAGCAAGGTTTCCTTCAATGGATCATATAAGCACAAGACTTGTTGTTGCCATGGCAGCTGCTTAAGAGATTGTATGAGTTTAATTTTTTTAGAGGGTGCGAAAATGGGCGCGCGCAATCCTGCAATCTTGTGTAGTTTTTGGCTTAACATACGCAAAGCCGATTGTTTTGCTTCCAAACTGTGTCCTGCTATATGAGGTGTGCAAAGCTTTGCCTTTGTTATAATACGAGCATCTATGGCCGGTTCATTCAAATAGACATCTGTACAATATACAAGTGATTGCTGATTGGATAACAAGGCTTGCTCATTTACAATCCCCCCTCTGGCTGCATTGATAAGAATGCAGCCAGGTTTTAACCGTGCAAGAAATGCTGCATCGATTAAATTCCTGGAAGGGTAAGGGGTGGTGTCCTGTAATTCTGCGTGAATACATAAAACATCGCACTCAAATAGATTTGCTTGAGTACACCATTTAAAATCAGGATATGTTTCAGCTTTTAGGGGATCATAGGCCAACACATTAAACCCACAAGTGCCCATTTTGGTATACACCTTTGAGCCCACCTCGCCCACGCCTATAACACCTAGCTGATTGCCTTTGATTACTTGTTGTGTTTGTAAATATGCAATACAACAAAGCACATAATCTGTAACTGCATTGGCATTTGAACCTTTTGCATCGAGCACCTGGATTTGATTTGATTTTAAATATGAAAGGTCTATATGATCAATGCCGCTGCTTGCGGTTGCAACATATCTCAAAGCATGCTGTTTAAGCAAAGCTGCATTTACTTTCAAAGTGGAGCGACAAAGTAAAACATCTTGATTGCGTAGAAGGACAGTAATCTCATCCTCCTGTTTATAAGTTGTAATCACAAAAGGTGCAGGAAAAGCCTCTGATAGCCCATTTAGGGAGGCATCTGCAAGTATATTCATAGTTTAAAAATAAACTTTATTAACTGCAGACAGGCATCAATTAAGGGAGACAACATAGATCCTATAACCCCCGTTAGGAGTAATACAATCAGAATATAAAAACCATAGGGTTCAATTTTAGAATAGGCCTGAGCCATTTTCCAAGGGAGTAAACTACTCACTACTCGGCTGCCATCTAAGGGAGGAATGGGAATTAAATTCAAAATAAATAATACTAAATTAATGACGATGCCCGCTTGGGCAGTAAGCAGTAAAAACTGAACCGGTTTTGAAAGCTGTAACATGGTTGCTATTTTAAAACAACAAGCCCAAAACAGTGCCATAATTACATTTGCTAAAGGACCAGCCAAGGCTACCAACATCATGTCTCTACGTGGGTTTTTTAGTTGCCCCCAGTTGATTGGGACTGGTTTGGCATAACCAAATAAGAAGGTAAATTTAGTGAGTACTCCAATCATTAGGGGGATAAGCAGCGTACCTATAGGATCTACATGGCGAATTGGATTTAAACTCAATCGTCCAAACATCTTAGCTGTTGTATCACCACATCGAAATGCTGCATAGGCATGGGCTGCTTCATGAAAAGTAATAGCAAATAAAAGGGGTAAAACCCAAATACATATTTGTTGAATTAAACTCAATTGTGGCATTTAATCGTCTAGTAATGATAAACTTCTAATGTTAACCAAAAGTGACATTGATTGACAGTCCCTTTGCAAGATAAACTCTTTAACCTAGGTGTTTTAAATGTATTCCTTTGAAAAATTATATAAGTTCATGAAAACCCCACAGGTAGTGATTGGGTATTTGCTACTTGTGATTATGGCTTATTATTTTATTGATAAACCTCTGGCCATTTATTTTCACCATTTGGATTTTCGTACGAATGCGCCCATGTTGGTAGTATTGAGCTATTTAGGGCAATTTAAGCTTTATATTGTATCATTTTTCTTCACAGCTCTTTTTTTTCGCTATGTTAATAAAAATGAAATGTACGAAACCAGATGTTGGTTATTATTGATTTGTATGGCTGTCCCAGTTTGGTTAAACTTTATTCTAAAAGTAAGTTTTGGACGCGCACGGCCTGAATTGTTTTTTTTGAATAATGAATATGGTTTTTATTGGTTCAAATTTCACAATCTCTATTGGTCATTTCCATCAGGCCATGCAACCACAGTGATTTCTCTAATGGGTGGAATAAGTTTGTTATTTCCCCGCTATTTTCTAGTGGTTTTTTTTCTTGCTCTGTTTGTGATCGCAACGCGGGTGGTTTTATACAATCATTATTTGAGTGATGTGATGGTTGCTTTTTTAATCAATGTCATAGTACTTGGTTTATTAACTGAATATCTCAGAAAAAACAAATGCATGAGAGATGTGCTATATTTTGATAAATTAACCAAATAATTTACAGGATATGACATGATTAAATTTATCTACTATGTAATTTGTATATCTTTTTTTGCAACTGTACAGGCTCAAAGCAATATTCATTCACATGTAGATAGGGTTTTTCTTTTCAATCCTCCACATCACTGTACCCTTTTATCAACAGGACAGGTGGTTTGCTTTAAACGCAACGATCTTCACCCCCATCGTTTTTAAATGTAGTTGAAATAGAAGTATTTACTTGAATTTTTACCCCTTCATCTGGCAAGATGCAAGTTGTTTTGATTTCCGGTGAGGAACTATGAAAATACTCGTCGCAACTAAGCGCGTGGTAGGCCCTTATGTAAAAATTCGTATAAAAGCGGATAAAACCGATGTAGATACACTCAATGCCAAACAAGTTATTAATCCTTTTGATGAAATAGCAGTGGAGCAAGCCCTGCGTTTACGAGAAGGTGGCCAAGCCAAAGAAATAGTTGCCATAAGTATAGGACCAGACGCTGCTCAAGAAACCTTGCGCCATGCTTTGGCTCTGGGAGTAGATAGGGCTATATTGGTTAAAAGTGATACAAAATTAGAGAGCATCCACATAGCTAAAATCTTAAAAAAAATCATTGAGGATGAACAACCCGATCTAATTTTAATGGGTAAACAAAGCATTGATGCAGATAATAATCAAACGCCTCAAATGTTGGCAGGACTTTTAAATTGGCCGCAAGCTACCAATGCTTCAAAAATAACAGTAGATAAAAATCAAATTGAGGTTATCAGAGAAATAGACGGCGGTCTTGAAACCTTACTTCTACAGTTACCAGCAGTGGTCAGCACTGATTTAAGGTTAAACGAGCCTCGCTATGCAAGTTTACCAAACATTATGAAAGCAAAAGCCAAACCCTTGGCGATCATAGAGTTGGCTGCTCTGGGCTTGTCTCTTAAACCCCATATTGAAGTTTTAGAGGTCAATGCTCCTAAAGTTCGGGCAGGAGGCATCATGGTGGATTCGGTAGAGGCCTTGTTGGATAAATTACAACATGAAGCCAAAGTACTTGAATAGGGAGATACAATGAGCGTTTTGATCTTTGTTGAACATGATAATAAAAACATGCATCCTGCAACGCGAAATATCCTTGCAGCTGCCTTAGAATTAGATGACAAACCCACACTGTTGGTGGCAGGTTTTCAATGCAGATCCGTGGCTGAGGAAGCATCCCAACTCATGGGTGTCCATGCCCTTTGGTTAGCAGACAATCCTTGCTATGAACATTTTTTGGCAGAACCTTGCAGTGAATTGCTTGCATCCCTTGCCAATTCCTTTACTGTGATCATGGCATCATCTAGTACATTTGGTAAAAATAGTCTGCCTAGAGCTGCTGCTTTGTTAGATTTGAGCCAAATTTCTGATGTAATTAAAATAATCAATGAGGATACTTTTGAGCACACAATTTATGCAGGCAATGCAATTGAAACGATACGAGTGTTAGATAAAATCAAATTGTTAACCATTCGTCCAACAGCCTTTACCGCCGTAACTGAAGTGCAAGCCTCCTGTTGTATAGAATCTATTGACAGGGCCTATGTGACTGAAAAAACTAAATTTATAGGAAGAGAACTATCACAAACTAAGCGACCAGACTTGGGTCATGCTAAAATTGTGGTTTCAGGGGGACGTGGTTTACAAAGTGCTGAGAAATTCAAATTGATTGAAGAGCTGGCTGATAGTTTAGGAGCAGCCATGGGGGCTTCTAGGGCTGCGGTAGATGCAGGTTTTGTATCAAATGATTATCAAGTTGGTCAAACGGGCAAAGTAGTCGCCCCGCAATTATATATTGCTGTTGGTATCTCAGGTGCGATACAACATTTGGCAGGGATGAAAGATTCTAAAGTTATTGTTGCCATCAACAGTGATAAGGATGCGCCTATTTTTCAAATTGCAGATTACGGGTTAGTAGGTGATTTATTTAAATTAATTCCGGAATTTATTGAGCAAATACACAATCGATTTAAGGGGAAGTTATGTTAGTTGGTGTACCTAAGGAAATAAAATCTCATGAAAATAGAGTAGGGCTTGTACCTTCTAGTGTCAGAGAAATCATAAGAGCTAAAAGTAGCGTAATAGTTGAACGAGGAGCGGGACTGGGTATTGGTATTACTGATGAAGATTATATCAGTGCTGGAGCTCAAGTTGTAGATACCGCTGATGAAGTGTTTGCCAATGCTGAATTGATTGTAAAAGTGAAAGAGCCTCAACCCATTGAGTGTAAGAGGCTGCGCGAGGGTCAGACCTTATTTACTTATTTGCATCTTGCCCCTGATTTGCAGCAAACCCGACTTTTAAAAGAATCTGGCGTAACGGCCATAGCTTATGAAACAGTGACCCAAGATGGCGGTGGTCTACCGCTATTGACACCCATGTCTCAAGTCGCAGGGCGTATGTCCATACAAGCCGGAGCACATTGCTTAGAGATGGCTCAAGGTGGAAGCGGTGTCCTTTTAGGTGGTGTACCCGGTGTTGCATCTGCAAATATTGTTATCATAGGTGGTGGTGTGGTTGGTACCAATGCGGTGCGTATGGCAATGGGTATGGAAGCACGGGTCATTGTATTGGACAGATCGCTGCAACGGTTAAACGAATTAGATTTTCAATTTGGTTCAAAATTGAGTACAGTTTACTCTACTGCTGATGCGATTGAACATTATGTTAGCAGTGCAGATCTTGTCATTGGTGCTGTACTGGTTCCAGGAGCCGCAGCGCCTAAGCTTGTAACACGGTCTATGTTAATAAGTATGCGCCCAGGCTCTGTTTTAGTGGACGTAGCCATTGATCAAGGAGGCTGTTTTGAAACCAGTAGGCCAACAACCCATCAAGAGCCTACTTATGTGATTGATAATGTGGTGCACTACTGTGTTGCAAATATGCCTGGTGCCGTTCCAAGAACTTCAACCTTTGCCTTAAATAATGCAACTTTACCTTTTGTATTAAACATCGTAACCAAGGGTGTTCGATTAGCCTTGTTAAGTGATCCGCATTTGTTGAATGGTTTAAATGTTCACCAGGGTAAAATAACTTATGAAGCAGTTGCTCGGGATTTAGGGTATGAATATGTACCAGCTAATCTTGCATTTACAGGAAAATAGGCAAGGATACTAAAGTTATAGCAGACTATTGAGTTTCAAGATAAGCACACAATTTCAGCTTATGATGAACCGCCCCTCTCCCGCGCTAATAATCTGAGTAGGATGATGATATTTTTTCGCAGGATGAGGTGAGGGCAATGGACAAAACGGTGGTAAGACAAGGTCTTGCAATTTAACCGTGGCTAAAACCCTAAAATTAAGTTATAATATAATCTTTTTGAGCAGTTTTCGAACATTTAAATGCTTTTCTATTGTGTAACTTCTAAAGTTCATTATCAATTAGCCTTTAAATAACATGGAAAAAGAGAATATATGATTTATAACCCCTTTGCTAAGCGAAATCTTTTCTTCTACAAAGAAATGGGTATGTCTGCTTATTTTCTATGGTTTTTCAGATGCCTTACTGGATGGGGTGTCAATGATAAAATTAATCATATGTGGGCTTTTAGTCACTTTCCATTTTGTATTGGACTATTAGGTCAATACAATTCAGAGATTGAAGATTATCATGTTGGATTTCTTGATTATTTATTCCTTGTTCCAGCAATATCAAAGTTTCTTTTAAAGGGTTTTTCAGGTTTTTCAGGTTTTTCAGAAACCTTTGATGAAATAGAATCCTTTGTCAGTTTTAGTAATGTGTTATTTTTTTTCGTCTCGGGTTCCCTGAAAGCCTTAAATCTTTTATGTTTACCTTTTGTATATTTAACAGCCTTGATAACAATGGTATTGTTATCCCCTTTTTTATTCATCTATCGGACTTATGAGACCAATTTATGGAATAAACAAAAAGCTGACATTCTTGAGCTAGATGTTTTTTTATATCCTCCATCCACGGCTTTATTAAAAATAGACCAGTCTTACTTAATTCAAAAGTATGAAACAAATGAGCTTAAAAAAACAAAATTATCAGAATTTCAAGAGAATTTGCATTATTTTGAACTGCGGATTATTTCTTCAAAGGATTTATTGGTATTTGACAGCCCTGGTTTCCAGGGTATTGTTGTGCCGCATCGCGGAACCAGCAAGGTGTTAGAACCCGCGAACAGAATCAGCTGTGCTCACGCTATTTTGCGAATGAACCCACGATATTCTGCGAATAGAATTTGATGAAACCACGATATTTTGCAAACGGATCGCATTTTGAAACCACGCT
>JACCWN010000134.1 GCA_013697625.1 Legionella sp. | reverse complement strand
ATACTAAACCAACTAAAGGCAAAGCTGCTTAAAAATTAGATTGCATTATTTTTTTTTTAATATAGCATGGCTCCGGTAGAACATATCTGTTTCTACTTCAAGCGACAACTATTCTGAAAATTACCGTTACTATTTGAAATAATTGATGGTGGTTGTGAAATAGTGGGGGTGGAGGCAACTACGAGAGCTTTGATGTGGGCTGATTATTTATTAAGCCATGCTCATCGTCTTTATAGCGTAGCAACTAATCAATATATACAAAATGCTCGAGTTCTTTTAAAACGCAAAGATAAACTTCCCAATCCATTTTCTGTGCGTGATATTCATCGCAAAAATTGGGCCGGTCTCGATAATGTTAGTGTTATTATGGAGTCATTGGAATTCCTGATTGATTATCGGCATATTAGATCAAAAAAAATACTATCAACCACTCAGGGAGGACGACCTACAATTGTATATCATTGGGTGGTTAATCTTAAAAAGACAATTCATCAAAAATTTGAGGATGTCCCTGATTGCTTAGTGACAGAACTGACATAACTAGGTTTTGTCAGTTTTGTCATTGGCTGTATTACGGTATTGAGTAAATTAAATGGGAGATGTACATATGAAAAAGGATTTAAAAGCAGATCTTGGCCCAAAGCGTCAATCGATCAATAAATTGAACAATGGTATTAATGAAATTACAGAAAAAAAAGCTATATCGGCGATTCAATTACATTATGCAGAAGTACAAATTGAACAAATTAACTTAAACGCAGAAGATAAAGAACAAAAATTAACCAAAGCGCACAAAGTTGTTGAAATTTTAGCTAACTCTCTTGGTGCAAAAGGTTTGCTACAGAATTTGTTAGTAACTCAATTGTTAGGGGTACATGAGTTGCAGCAAAAGCTCCTAAGTTGTGCTAACCGTGCTATGAATTATCCTGAGCATAGCCAGTATTATGTGAATGCTCTTACAAAGCTATCAAATGCTTTTATTCAGCAGATAAACACCTTACAAAAACTTCAAGGGAACTCTCAACAAAAGGTGGTGGTTGAACATTTACATATCAATGATGGCGGGCAAGCGATTGTAGGACAAGTAAATACTAAGGGGGTGGGCCAATGAATTATGAAATTAACCCCATGCAAAGAGGCAATTATCCATTCATGCATTCACCCCGCTGTGGAGCGAAAACAAGGCAGGCTAGGGAGTGTCGTTCGCCAGCAGTAAAAAATAAGAAGCATTGGAATGCATGGGGGCGCTAAAGGAAGCGGCGCACCTATTGGCTCCCAAAATGCATTAAAACACGGTTTTCAAACGAATGAGATTAAACAAATTAAAAAAGCTGTTAGATTGACACTAAAAGAATTGAAAAACTAATCTGAAATCAAGGTATTAATCGGTGGGAACAGCTCTCCAACTTCTACATCAAGAGCGGCGGCAATACGTATTAAGTTTAATGTTGCTAGATTTCGCTCACCACGTTCAACCCCACCCATATATGTACGATCTAGCCCTGCTTCATCGGCAAAAGCCTCCTGTGAGAGATTTTTTATTTTACGAAGCTCTCGAATCTTATTACCTAATTTAATTAGTGCTGGATGTTTTTTGCGCATCCATATAGAATATGCGACTGATGATTATGTGACCACGGACTATAAGTATCAAAAAATAAGGAAATGTATAACCATAACTGAAAACTTCGATAAACCATTCAATAATAAAAATAATATGGGTTTGTTAAAAGAACAACAAATTTGCTCATAACTTACAAATAGGTGATAAAGTGACTCATATTATGCAAAAGCTTGATGATTATTCCCGCACGTTTAATATATTTATAAATAACTTGGGGCATTCCGCATTGAAAGCCATTAAGTATTTTATATACGGTGGATTAGTTTCCTTATTGATAATTTTTTTAGAGTCTTTTAGCACAAAAACTTTATTAATATTCTTTTCTGGAATATTTATGGTTTATTTATTTTATCGCGAACAAAAAAGACTTAAAGAGAAGGTTTTATTTAAAAATTCACCTTCTTTAAGCAAGAATCAGTTTAATGCGGTATTATCGCGCGAATTGTTGTCGATAAAATTCAAATTAAATGAATTACTTGATGAAATGAACCCTTGTTTTAAAAAATCTGATCACCGGGGAGATGAATCTTGTAGGAAACAATTCACTCGTTACTGGATGGCCTATAGAGGGTATCAAGATATTGTGGCCTTTCAACATTATAAAACACCAGGAGGAATGGATGCTGGATTAATTATTCTTCTTCAACGAGTTGAGACGAATAAAGAGAAAAACGATAAAGTACCTTATAATTATTTTGATCCATTTAACGACCTTGAAAGCGTGAATGAGGAAACATTAATCCAGTTACACGCCTATGGGCCTCTAACATACAATCATATAAACGAATTGGAGGTAGGGGATATTATTCAAGCTTATGTGTATGATCCCGAAGATTTCGGGTTCCTCGAGCCACATGAGTCTAAAATAAGAGTGCTAGATATCCACGAGCATGATAGCCTTGGTCGCAATATTACCGTGGAAATTTTAGAAACTCATTGGGATGATGATATGTTGAACACAACAAGAGAGCCCGCCATTAGGACTCTAAAATACGTTAGACTGTGAGTACTAGAGACACTGATTGAAAGTAATTTTAATCCTTACAGGGAATGAGGATGAACTATAATAGAAAAGAGACTGGCAATTTCTTCCACGCATAGTCAATCTGGTGACAACTGACAGTGCGATTGTGCTGTGTCGAGCAATGCGCTTGAACGCATTTTATAGGAGATAGTATGTCTAAATCTTATAAAGTTGGCCGTGACGCTAAGACTGGCAGATTTATTCCTGTTAAAGAAGCTCAGCGTCGTAAAAATACGGCTATTGTAGAGACAATTAAGAAGAAATAATTAGTTGTTTTTCGCCAGTCTCCCTCATTTGGAGACTAATAGGCCTAATTTGTTTATACTGTAAGTTGGTAGCAATAAAAATTTAGATTATGCGAAACGATTATACACATATACCCATCTATCATATTACACATATTGATAATCTCTCTCTTATTTTGCAAGAGAATGGGTTATGGAGTGACGCGCAGCGTATGGAACGAGGTTTGACATCAAAAAATATAGCGCATTCAGCTTTGAAAGAACGTCGCCTGAATACTCAAATTCCATTGCTTTCAGGCAATACATTAGGTATTTACGTGCCTTTTTATTTTTGTAATCGTTCACCAATGTTGTATTCTATTCATACGGAATCTGTTGATGGTTATGCGGGCGGACAAAATGAAATTGTGTATTTGGTTTCGTCTGTTGAGCAAGTAGTCCACCATACTAATGACTGGTGCTTTACTGACGGACATGGAGTAGAGGCAGTTACCCAATTTTATGCAAATAGAAATGAGCTATGTAAAATTGATTGGAATGTAATTGATCATTGGAGCTGGAAAAATACTCAAGAAGACAATGATCGTAAGAGGCGAAAGCAGGCCGAATTTTTAGTGAAAAATTTTTTTCCTTGGTCTTTAATTGAGAAAATTGGTGTTTACGATAACGCTTATCAAGGGGTTGTTGAGAAATTATTAGCCAATGGTAATTATCCTAAAGTTAATATTGAAGCAAAATGGTATTATTGAGAGATGCTATGATAGAAATAACACAAGGTAATTTGCTAACATCCGATGCGGATGCCTTAATAAATACAGTCAATACTCAAGGTGTTATGGGCAAAGGAATTGCACTGCAATTTAAAAAGGCTTATCCGAATATGTTTAAAGTATATGTGGCATCTTGTAAGCGTAAAGAGTTTATAGTTGGCAAAGTGCAAGTGATACCATTAAATAGTATTACCCCCCCTTTTTACATCATTAACTTTCCTACCAAGCAAGAATGGAGTAAACCTTCGCGTATGGAATATATCGAAGATGGATTGGTGGACTTAGCCGATACTGTGAGATCTTTGGGTATTTGCTCCATTGCGATGCCTCCATTGGGTTGTGGAAACGGAGGGTTAGAATGGTCACAAGTAAAAATGCGTATCGAGAAGACATTTGCTTCTTTACCAGATGTTAAAGTTTTATTATATGCGCCCAGTGGTTCTCCTCAAGCTCAAAACATAATTAATCATACTGAACGCCCTAAAATGACTTACGGCCGAGCAGTGGTGTTGAAATTACTTCAACAATATTGTGTTTTGGGGTACGAATTGACATTACTTGAGGTACATAAATTACTTTATTTTCTTCAAGAAGTTGGAGAGCCATTAAGATTGAGATTTAAAAAACAAACTTATGGCCCATATGCAGATAATTTAAGGCATGTTTTACATCAATTTGAGGGGCATTTTACAATAGGATTTGGTGATGGAAAAAATAACCCTAATACCACAATTCAATTAATTCCTTCTGCGATTGAAGAGGCCGAACAACTCTTAGCTAATTCAGAGCATAAAGATAAGTTACACGCGGATCGTTTGACCGCCGTTAAAGCACTTATAGAAGGCTATGAATCGCCGTATGGTATGGAGTTGCTAGCTACAGTACATTGGTTATCCCATTACGAGTCTTGTGATATACATGAGCAAGACTCGATTGTTATGGGTATTCGTAAATGGAGCCCTAGAAAGGAAAAGCTTATGAAGCCAGAACATATTGAGCTAGCAAGAAAAAAATTAATGGCAATGAATGTGATAACCAGCGATGGTTAGATATCAAGCTTGGAATTTTGTCTTGCTTGAAGTCAAAAGCAATTAGAATAGCAGCAGATTTGTATGTCAGCCCACGTATTTTCTACGGATATTAAATCAATTATTTACAAGTTATCTTCTATCTTTTTAATTTTTGGCGATGAATATGAAATCGATATGTGTTTATCTGGGTGCAAAATTTGGTAGCTCCCCGCTCTTTAAAGATGTTGTGATTCAATTAGGGAATCAAATAGCCGATTCGAATATTCGTTTGATTTATGGAGGTTCTAGCCTGGGTTTAATGGGGCTATTAGCAACGAGCGTAATGGACCTAGGGGGAAAGGTTACAGGGGTAATAACTGAAAGCCTTATTGCCTTAGAAAAACCATTAACATCCCTGGATGAGCTTATTATTACAAAAACAATGCAAGAAAGAAAAATGCTAATGCAGCAAAAAGCGGACGCATTTATTGTGATGCCTGGGGGGGTAGGTACTCTAGAAGAAGCTTTTGATACCTGGAATGCTATTAAAATAGGTGCTTTTAATAAACCTTTTGGATTTTTAAATATTGATAGTTATTTTGATGGATTGTTTTCTTTCATTAACAATGCTGAAAAGCACGGTTTTGTCTCTAAAACACAAGCGAAAATACCAAAAAAGAATGCTTGCCCAGTATTATTACTATCTGAACTATCAAAATGTTGTTCTCTGGAATCAGAAAGTTCTTAAAAAATAGGGAATTAAGGATGACAGGTCTAAATTTAGAGAAGCACTTTTCTTTAACTTAAGGACAGGTAAGCCACTGGTTTGACCAGTGAGACTCTCAAGGCTACGCCTTTAGATTTAGTGATGACAGTGCCAAAATAGGCCTGTGGACTTGACGGTATCACAGGAGTAAATAAATGG
>JACCWN010000127.1 GCA_013697625.1 Legionella sp. | reverse complement strand
CTCCTTCCCAGAAGCCTGTTGTCTTGTTTTATTAAATTTATAGTCAAGCGCATGGTAACCGGCATGAATAAACGCGGGAAGTATACAAATCAAAGAACTTAACAAAGTACCAATTATAGCTAATGTGTAATAAGCAGTTGATGTTACGTAGAAATCAAAATTAGGATCGGGATTAGAAATTTTTTTACAGTAATAAATCAATATATCTAATAAAAAACAAGGTATTAAGGGATACATCATGCCCGCCATACCGAAGGAGTATCCGCTTAGAGTCATCCCATAGTGACAATTAGAGTAAAACTGTCGCATAAAGAAGCGACCTGCTTCTGTTATTTCGAAAATGGGAATTACATCAATCCCTATGTATTCCTTGTCTCCTACATAGGAGCCAATTAAGCCTGCAATCTCATGCGGATAAGCTGCTTTTTCGTAAATTTCTTTTTCGTAAATCTCTTTTCGCGCGCGTGAAAACATAAAGAACCAACTATTTAACCTAAAAGAAAAAAATATAGACAATAATACGTGCTTCCTCGTTATTTGTCAATCAAAGTTGCTCTAGGCTTACTTGTCTGAGGTAAGCATCAACTGAAACTCTTCATCCCACAATACTTATTTAGAAAAACAAAAACATTTTATGACCATGCTAATTGACGATATTGCATGCAACTGGGGATCTAAAGCTGGGATCTAAAGCTCTTTTAATAAATTCGTAAATATAGTATAATTTTCGCCTGTTTGTGAGAGGATTGCGCATGAAGTTGATTTATAGGCTAGCTGGTGCTTTAATAGGTGGACTTAAAGGGATTTTGATTGCCCCTACTTTACCGTGGATCATTACAGGTAAGGATTTTGTAAAGGGGATGGCCTATCTTTTGTTCAATTTTGCAAGAGACCATAAGAATTATCTCTTAGAATATATCGAAGAAGGTAGGTGGGGGCATCTTGCACTACATACCATCGGGCTCCTCTTAATTGTTGCACCTATGTTGTTTTCATTTGTGCTTACACTGTCTGTATGCGTGTTGGTTTCAGTGGCTCTGATTTCTATTCTTGTGGTACCTGTGGGTTGTATTTTCAGTCTTTATCTAGGGTTTATAGGCGGACTATTTTCTAATGAAGATAAAAAAGCACCGGCAATGAATGTATATCAAGTGCTGCGCGCCAATTACTATATTTATTATTACGACTTTGAGGTTGCAGATTTCAAAGACTCAATTAAAAATTACCTTACACGGAAGTATCATGGTTTTTCTGATATGTGGCATGTTGATCCTAATCCCCACAAAGTAGTATTGATAGAATTACTACAAGATCCAAAGTATGCTGGATTTGTAAAAGATGTATTGGCCCATATAACTTGTGCGGATTATTTAGATAAAGCTTATCCTCCTCGTTTCTTTCAAATCATAGAGTATATTGATATAAAAAATACAGACCTATTAAAATATCTTTTATACATTGCTGATCCAAAACAAACAGAACACAGACCCACAGCACAAGCCAGCGCAAAACGATTTTTAATGTACATATTAAATCAACAATTGATTGCTCCTACAGATATGCCAGATAATGCGCTATTACAGGAGTTTAATGCTGAGATGTTGGTAAATTTCATTAAAGGAGAAATATTAACCCCAAGTCCATCCCTTGAAAACACTGACTTAGGTGATTTTTGTCACTCTAAATTATATGATCAAGCACTACTAAGCAACCAAATCCTTGCCTTTTTTGACCAAAGAGGCTCAACTAAACATATTCAATTAGACCCTCACGAATGTCAAAATAATTTAATGCTAATATAGCAAATGCCAAGTATCAAATCGTAACAAATCATTTAAAGATAACTGAAAGCATAAAAAGCCAAATAATTGAAAAAGAGAAAAGTAATATTATCAAATGAGCTGAAATTGCTCCTGTAAAATGCCATTAGAACCTTCAGGAATATTTCCAGGTTTGGTAGAATCAAAAAATCCCTGATGCTTTAAATAACCCAAGCCTAGTATCATTGTTCCTCCCGCTGAAGTTAAACCCACGGAAGCAGTAATGCTTAATGCAGCTATGACTCCGGCCAGACCACAAGTTCCTACTGTTAACATCGCAAGCCCTGCAAGTAATAAGAGGGCTCCAACTTTTTGCTCAGGCGTACTGGATGTTATTTTTATATGAATTCTGGATCAGAGCTCTCAGGATAGTCTACGGGGATTATTATTCAAATCAAGTTCCTCATGGACTTCTATGATGCCATAGGTCTTTATCCCTTTTTGGCGTAGCATTTTACCAACAGTTGTTTGGGTAAAAAAAGGAGAATATTTAGATAAAGCGGCACTCAGCAGTAAATCTTCAAGGGCAATTTTACCCAGTGAGCTCGACAACCCTTTTCTAACCACTACTGAGCTCCATTTGAAGCAGGTTTCACCACCATTGGAGTAGTCTTAGTGGGCGTTCTTGTTTTTTGTTGTGATAAGTTAATACAAACCCTTGAAGTTCTAGCTTGACCAGTGCCTCTTGATACACAGACCTGGCCCCTATGACAATGGTCATTTAATACACATGTGCGGGCGTGTGCGGCGGCATTGAGATTCGAATTATCAGTAATCGCTGATAAGATGAAAATGAATAACAATCCCCATTATTTTTCATAAAATACTCCCATGAATGTTTATGATTAAAAGTATAGTATTTAATCTTACTGAGTCAATTTTGCCATTAATATCTTTGTAGCTTGTATCCCAATAAATTTTTAGTCAATCTAGTAGGTGGTTTGACTGTTTATTCTATTAAAGAGCGCAAACCAAGGGTCAAAACTATTAAGTTGCCTAAGAATTATGCTGCACTTATCCTCAACTGACCTTAACTTAATGCCAGTAGGGCTATCCCGGGCCCAACAAAGAATGTTGTGTTATGACAATCTCCATAATTGGGCCAAGTCTGCCTACATAGCAATTCGAGTTAGCTACAACCGGGTGTTGCAGGGAGGCTGCTTTTTGCTGCTTCAAATTGAGCATCATGATTTTTCAGTTGAAATCAATTCGCTTTTAAGCGTAAGTCCAAATTTATTTTTGATGTTTTGAATAAATTTAAATCGTTTAAGCCAATCAGCTGCGAGGGGGTTTGAAGACCCGTTAGGTGTGCAAAATTTGAATTAGCAAAGGCATAGGTTCTTTTTATATTTTTATGGAGAGACAACTTTTTGCATTGCAGCAAAATGCACTTGCCTATAGCGATGTCAATTCCTTGAAAAGGCAAATCCAATGTTAATGCCATTCGCTATATAAGCATTGCATTATTTTGACTTTCATGAGGGTCTAATGAAGTTTGTTTGGTTGGACCTCTTTGATCAAAAAAAGCAAGGATTTCGTTGCTAAAAAGTGCTCTATCATATAATTTAGAGTAACAAAAATCACCTAAATCAGTGTTTTTAAGGGTGGGATTTGGAGTTAATATTTCAATTTTTATGAAATTTACCAACACCTCATTATACAACTCCTGTAATAATTCATCATCAGGCATATCTGTAGGAGCAATCAATTGTTGGTTTAATAAGTAAATTAAAAATCGTTTTGCGCAGACTTGTGCTGTGGGACTGTGTTTTGTTTGTTTCGCATCAACAAGACATAAAAGATAATTTAAGAAGTCTTTATTTTTTATATCAATAAATTCAATGACATAAAAAAAATCTAAAGGGTAAGAATTACCTAGACCTAAATAATCGTCACAGGATATATGGGCCAATACATCTTTTACAAATACAACAGACTTTGGATCTTGTAATAATTCTAACAATATTACTTTCTGGGAATTAGGTTCATAAGGCCACAAATCAGAAAAACCATGGTATGTCCCTGCAAGGTAATTTTTAATTGATTCGTCTGCAATACGACGGTCTTCAAAATAAAGATAGTAACAGGCGCGCGCGACTTGATATACATTCAATGCCGGCGCTTTTTTATCCCCATTAGCTAATAGTCCACCTTTAAACCCTATATATAGACCGTAAATACAACCCATAGGTACCATCAGAATAGTTAACAGAACTACTGAAATTAACACAATTAAAGACCATGTAAGCAACATTAATAAAATTATAGGAAAACCAATTAAAAGAAGCACTGTGTTATGTGCTAAAAAATGCCCCCACTTGCCTTCTTTAAGATATCTTAAGGAAGGTTTTAACAGGTTTATCGCATTTAATAAAATACAGGCCATTTTGTGTAAATGATTTTTGCCTGTAATGATCCACGGTAAAGTAGGGGCAATCACCATACCCTTAATTCCACCTAGCAAAGCACCAGCCAGCCTATAAATCAACTTCATGGGCAAACCTCTTACAAAGAAACAATTATACTCTATTTAGGGAGTTTTTTAAACAGCTTTAGGTACCATATTTTACCTTCTTTAGCAAGAAATCTTTCCATGATATTTTGATTTTGTTTGGCCTCTTTTGAGAAACTATTAATTTATTCCAAGGGCCAATCGGTTTGCATAATAAACCACTTCCACGACATTATATGAGTTAGATGGTGCAAATAGGAAATTAAGCTGTTTTAAAATTTATAAATAGAGTATAATTTTCACTTCTTTGTAATAGGATTGCTCATGAAGTTGATTTATAGGCTAGCTGGTGCTTTGCTAGGTGGACTTAAGGGTATTTTGATTGCCCCTACTTTACCGTGGATCATTAGTGGTAAATATTTTGTAAAGCAAATGGCCTATGTTTCCTTAGGTGCGGCAAGAGATGTGAAAAAACTTTGCTTAGAGAGTTTTAATGAGGGTAATTGGTGGCATTTATTAATACAAACCACAGTGCTTCTTTCAATTCTTGCTCCTATATTCTTTTTATCTTTTCTTACAATTTCTGTAATCATGTTGGTTACAGTGGCTCTGAGATCTATTCTTATGATACCTATGGGTTGTATTTACGGTCTTTATCTAGGATTTAAAGGTGGACTATTTTCTATTGGAGATAAAAAAGCGCCGGCATCGAATGTATATCAAGTGTTGCGCGCCAGTTACTATATTTTTAATGTTAACTGTGAGGTTGCAGATTTCAAAGAATTGATTAAAAATTACCTGGCACGGGAATACCATGGTTTTTCTGATATGTGGCCTGTTGAACCTAATAACCAGAAAGTACTATTGATAGAATTACTACATGCAAAGTATGCTGTATTTGTAAAAGATGTATTGGCCCATATAATTTGGGCCGATCATTTAGATAAGGCTTATCCACTTCTATTTTTTCAATGCATTGAATTTATTGATATAAAAAATATAGATCTATTAAAATATCTTTTATATATTGCTGATCCGAAACAAACCCAACACAGACCCACAGCACAAGCCAGCGCAAAACGATTTTTAATTTACTTATTAAACCAACAATTGATTTCTCCTACAGATATGCCTGGTGATGCGCTATTACAGGAGTTTAATGTTGAGATGTTGGTAAATTTCATTAAAAATAAAATATTAACCCCAAACCCAACTCTTAATAACACTGACTTAGGTGATTTTTGTTACTCTAATTTGTATGATAAACCACTTCTAAGCAACCAAATCCTTGCATTTTTTGACCAAAGAGGCCCAACCAAACAGATTCAATTAGACACTCATGAAAGTCAAAATAATGCAATGTCTATATAGCATACGCCTTAATATTGGATTTGCCTTTTCTGCTGCATCCCTTGCCTTTTTTAGGTTACAGCAGGAATTTCAGCAGGAAAAATCTGTGAAGCTCTAGGCCTAGCCTTTCCCTTAGCTGCAAAGAAACCGCTTTTTATTGCTGAAGAAATTGTTGCTGCCTTGTCATTTACACCTTCGATTTCCTCATACCAGTGTGAAATGGTTGTGTAGAGATCAGTTTATTCCTCTGCATTCTGATTAAGTTCTATGAGAATGAGAAGTTTTGTTACGATAGGTTTGGGACAGAGGGTTCATTTGTCTTTGTCTTGTCTCTTGCTGGTTCCCTTGTGCTTTTGTGGTCTTTTTTTGAAAACAAGACATGCCGATAGTGTCGCTACCTCGTGATTGATTTTAGCCATCCATGGCTAAAATCGACTCGCCAACGCGACAAGTATGCCTCCGGCGGCCCTGGACGTCCTGGTCCCCCTTGATTTTGATCCCCCTACG
>JACCWN010000117.1 GCA_013697625.1 Legionella sp. | reverse complement strand
TGAGTTATGCTCGAATCTGGTGTATGGAAAAATAAATTAGGTGGCGTATCCTGTTGATTGTTCGCCAAGAACATTAATCAACAAAAGGAAATACGCCATGAAGGATTGTAATCTGAATGAGGTAGCTACACCAGTTCAAAAAATCACTGATCCATTAACTGAATTATTAAGGAATGGCGCACGTGATTTAATAAGGCAAGCAGTAGAGGCGGAGTTAGGTACAATGCTTTCTGAATGTGAGGATTTAAAGTTACTTGATGGTAGGCAAGCTGTTGTAAGGAATGGTTATTTACCGGAAAGAACAATACAAACTGGGATTGGGGACGTCAGTATTAAAGTACCTAAAGTGCGAGACCGTAGTGGGTCTGGGATTCAATTTAATAGCCATCTATTACCACCCTATTTAAGACGAACAAAAAGTATTGAGGAATTGATTCCTTGGCTGTATTTAAAAGGCTTGTCGACTGGTGACTATTCGGAAGCATTAGGTTCACTATTAGGTGAACATGCCAAAGGGTTATCTGCAAACACGGTATCTCGCCTAAAAAGCCAGTGGCTTGAAGAGCATAAAAACTGGCAGCGTCAAGATTTAAGTCAAAAACGTTATGTGTATTGGTGGGCAGATGGAATTTATAGCCAGGTTCGTATGGATGATCGTTTGTGTTTGCTAGTTATTATTGGTGTCACAGAACATGGGCAAAAAGAGTTGGTTGCTGTGAGTGATGGGTATCGCGAGTCATCAGCAAGCTGGGAAGAGTTGCTTACGAGTCTGCGACAAAGAGGCCTTACGCAATCACCAAAATTGTCTGCAGGCGATGGTGCATTGGGCTTTTGGAATGCACTGAGTAAAGTATATCCAGATTCGCGCCATCAACGTTGTTGGGTACATAAGACCGCGAATATTCTTAATAAATTACCAAAATCTATGCAGCCCAAAGTGAAGGCCTCACTGCATGAGATCTGGATGGCATCAACTCGTAAGGATGCTTATAAAGCCTTTGACAATACACTGGAATTATTCAGTGCCAAGTACCCAAAAGCTATGGAGTGCTTGCGTAAAGATAAAGAGGAGCTGCTCGCATTTTATGATTTTCCTGCAGAGCACTGGATTCACATTCGAACAACAAATCCAATTGAATCAGCTTTTGCTACAGTACGCTTACGTACAAAAAAATCTCGCAATTGTGGCTCAAGAGACAGCACGCTAGCAATGGTATTTAAACTGATGGAATCGGCCCAGAAGCGGTGGAGAAAAATTAAAGGTTTTAATCTATTAACACTTGTTATTAATAACGTAAAATTTGAAGATGGGGTACAGGTTGTTGAGCAATCAGACAGGAAGGCTGCCTAATGCCATATACCAGATTTGACAATAACTCGTAATTAACCAACCATTTCCTATCCCAAGAAAACCTCCTGGTTTAATTTTACTTTTGTTATGAGTCAAATAAGTTTGGAATGTGGGAAGATATTGTAGGGGTCCTGTGGAAGAACCCCCAAAAGTGTTAATCCTGAATGGACTACTATTTAAATCTTATATTTGGCCTGGGACTAAAGACCGTCGGTTTTGCCGCCATCTGAAGGCCTATTTTGATGGTTATTTTTGAATAAAATCAATATAATCAATAACATAATGTCATGATAATCATGAGCTTTATTAGAGTTAATTTTCTACAGTAAAAAAATTAACAATTTTATTTTATTATTATTTATCAATAAGTTAAACAATCCATGCATAGTGTAAGATAGTTACTAAAAATTCAAATATTTTTCCATTGACATGCACCTGTAACCCGCTACAGGACTGGATCTATCATTAAAAAATCGCCTTCAAATGGCGGCAAAACCGATGGTCTTTAGTCCCGGGCCAGAATATGTTTTTTAGATAACTATTTTCATGGTCCCTCACCATTTTCAAAATCTTAGATTAAATGCGAGGACCTACTTTGTCCTTTATATTAAAAGGGGCGTGAGGCTTAAATTATTAATAATAATTACTTTCAATTTTAAATTCCATTACGCAATGTCATTTTAAATGCTGTTTTAAAATGGCTTCATTTGTGTGCAATTAGAACGCAAGGCTTCTTCTATCGCTACACTCTCAGGTGATTTTGTCTTCGCTAAAAGAGTTGCCAGCTCAACGTACGGTAAAGTAATTATGTTTATTAAAGGGGTCGTGTGGAGCAAGTGACAAAAACTGGGATTTCAAGAATATCTGTACAAACCATTATTAATTAAATCACATAACAGTGAAAAAGCGCTAAGTTTACGCAATCCTTTTCTATCAATCATTTTGTATTTCAATTCAGTTAGAGTATTAATAAATCATTATGTTCGGTGAAATCTGAAATCCCAGTTTTTGTCACTTGCTCCACAAGACCCCTTATTGATTACAATTACCAAAGGAATCTTTGGTACACATGCGATTCCATGGAACCTGGGCCGGTACTCTAGAACAAACCATCCGAGAACCGTACCATGTTGGTGTTCCACCTTGCCCAACACAATTCTCATTGATACTATCTACATCAACACTAGCACTTAAGATAGATATTGGAGATATTGCTATTATTAAAATGATCAGCAGACGTTGAACTAATTTTTGTGTATGGAAATTTATCATTGTGTTCTCCTTATTGATATTTGGAGTATTAATAGATTATTAATTAAGGACATAAGGTCGAGGATAATTTATTATTAGTTTAGACTGTTATAAAAAACTACGTTTTTGTAAAGCTTTGTCAAATGCCTAGATTTGGAACTGTGTCAACCCTAATGTTCTAACTTTAAGTTTAGACCAGTAAAAGAATTTTTCCAACTCGGCAGTAATAAATCGAATCATACATCATGCTCAAATTTTTATGCATATCCATAAATCATTACAATTATCGCTCAATTTCATTGGTTTTTGTCTTAAGGTACTTTTTACACTAATACCATATACACTTTCAAATGCAAAAATAATTAAATGAATTACACAAGTCCTCCTGACAACAGGGGAGGCTAGTGCTATACATGTAAGTAAAGTCTGGTTAATTCTATAATCAGACTAATATAATACATTGTTTTACATAGTTATTTTGTTAATACATATTTGCTTAAGTCTGATTATTTAATATAATTTTGCAATGATCATGTTTTCATTAGAAATATATGTCCATTTCTAAAATAAATCCTAAACTCATTGCTACAATAGATGAAAAAATAAGCGATATGAAACTGAAGGGCTACCGGAATGAAGATATTTTTATAAGCTTAAGTGAGCGCGCACCGGTCGTTCTTTTCATGATTGAAAGTATAGAGCCCAAACAGTTGGAGTTATATACTAATGCCTACGAAGGTTTTCGCACTTACCTTCATAAAATTTCAAGTTCAGGTGCCATGTTCTAGCCTAGAATTTTTTATTGAGTGCCAAAAACCAGCTTAAAGTAACTATTTTATTCGGATGCTTTCGGACCCCAATATCTTGTTCGAAAAAAAGAATATATGGGAAGAAATGCTATGAATAGATAGATTAAACCTCAATACTGTGGTGATTCATATAGATATAGGATATAATAAATATATATAGGAGATATATATGAATAAAGTTCTTATTTCAATCCCAGATAAAATTGCTCAAAGAATGCGGGCGGCAATACCCCAGCGACAACGCAGTAAAGTAATTGTGAGTTTAATAGAACGAGAAATAGAAAAACGTGAAAAAGCTCTTTATGATTGTGCGCTTGCGGTTGAACAAGATAAAGGATTAAATGAGGAGATGAGTGAGTGGGACATTACTTCCCTAGATGGGTTTACTAATGAATCGTGGTGATGTCTATTGGGTGGATCTCAACCCCACGGTTGGTTCAGAAATCAATAAAATGCGCCCTTGCGTTTTAGTTGGGGCTACTCCTATTAATCAGGCAAGGCATACCGTAGTTGTGGTTCCATTATCCACTTCAGCAAAAGCTAGGCCTCCTCTTACTATTTCTATTTTCTGTCTCAACAAACAAGTCACCGCTATCTGTGATCAAATTCGTACTGTAGATAAGAGTCGACTAAAAAACCATGCCGGTACTCTTACTGACAAAGACATTGATGCATTGGATGAAGGTCTTCGACAAGTTTTATGTTTATAGACCTAGCTGTTAGAACCCGCAAACAGAATCGGCTGTGCTCACGCTATTTTGCGAATGAACCCACGATATTCTGCGAATGGAATTTGATGAACCCACGCTATTTTGCGAATGGATTTGACAGCGAGCAACCCAACTTGTGATAAAATCACACGATTTTTATTCAATATCAGAGTGATTTCATAAAAACCCATCCAGATCATTTAAGTATACGTTTTTTGTGGTTCTTATTTGTCTAAACGATAACATTAG
>JACCWN010000101.1 GCA_013697625.1 Legionella sp. | reverse complement strand
CTTGAGGTTACTGAAACAATAATAAATACTATGTGAGAAGGCAAAAAACACTTGAATTTTTTTTCTGATCCGGTATCATTTCAGCCTCTTTCAGGGCCGTTAGCTCAGTTGGTAGAGCAGGAGGCTTTTAACCTCTGTGTCATAAGTTCGACTCTTATACGGCCCACCATGTATTATAAGTAAACTGATGTAAAGCAGTTGGTTACAAACAATCCCTTAATTGGGCCGTTAGCTCAGTAGGTAGAGCAGAAGGCTTTTAACCTTTGTGTCATAAGTTCGATTCTTATACGGCCCACCAAATTTAGCAAACTGCTTTTTTATGAAACCAGTTTGAAATGCCACATCGCGCTCGTAGCTCAGCTGGATAGAGTACTTGGCTTCGAACCAAGGTGTCGGGGGTTCGAGTCCCTCCGAGCGCACCATATAATCAAGGACTTAGGTTCATTTTTGGCGGTTCGAAAAAATAGATGTAGCAAATTTGTCACACTTTTTCTAAAAACCAACTAAATTTTGAACCGTTTGGTTACACCCAGTGAGTTTATCCGGTTAGCTGCATTCCTCAAAAGTTCTCCTGATAAATGAGCATACCTTAAAACCATCTCAAAACTTGACCACCCACCTAATTGCTGTAGCTCCTGCAAACTCGTACCATTTTGTACATGCCAACTAGCCCAGGTATGCCTCAGATCATGCCATCGAAAACCTTCTATCTCAGCACGTTTTAAAGCTTTTGACCAAGCACAAGTATTACATTTCCCTATTCTATTGCCTTTATATGTAAAGGCAAATTGGAGATGGATACCATATCTTGATTGAAGAATTTCCATTGCATTTTCATTAAGAGGGACAGAAATAGCTTTATTGGTTTTGGCTTGATCAGGGTGCACCCAAGCATGTCGTCTAACCATATCTATGTTTTTCCATTCTAACCCTGTAACATTTGATGCACGTAAACCCGTTGCTAATGTAAACGCAGCCATATCTTTAAGATGAGGAGGTAATTCTTTCAACAAGCGATTTGCCTCTGCAATTGTCAACCATCGAATCCTATTGTTTTCAATTTGACGCATACGAATCACAGGCGTTTTATCTATCCATCCCCACTCTTTATGCGCTTTTGTTAACAAGGCTCTTACAACTTCCATCACTCGATTGACTGTAGTGGGTGTAACACCCTCTAATTCTTTTTTCATTGCAAGATTTTCCAATATTTCATGGTTTATTTCATGCAATTGGTAAGAACTCAAATACGCATCAAGCCATCGAAAATGAACCTTATCTGTTTCAATACTTCGTTTATTGACATTCTCCCTCAACCAGCGCAAAACTGCATCACGCCACGAGTAGATAGGTTTATTTTGAAGCTTCGTAACAGACCATAATTCTGCTCTTAGTCTATCATGCAACTCCTGGGCACTTACTTTGTCTTCAGTCCCAGTGCTTCTTTGTATTCTTTTTCCTTGATGGGTGAAGCTAACCCACCAAGTTGAATTTCGCTTGTAGAGCGCCATTTATTACTCCTATTAACAGCTCCTTGCGATGTAACACCGGCAGCATACCTAGAACGCATATACATCACAATATCTTGTTCAATAAAAATCCACTTTCTTCCAATCTTCACTCCAGGAACCTCACCACGAACTACCATTCTTCTGATTGTTTCTTTATGTGCCCCCAGAAAATTAGCTGCTTCCTCAATATTGAAGGTTTTCATAAATAGGCTCCTATTTAAAATACAAAGAAGACGTCGTTTGTTTGATATTCATTTCAAGAATAATTTGAAATAAATTGACTAATTCTATTTCTGAATCAAAATGAGGAGGCAATTCATTCAGAAAATAGATTGTACGTATGTTTTTAAAGGAGGTATTTGATAATTTAGCTATACTTCTTAGAGAATAATTTGTTGTATCCAGTAAATATTGTATTATGCCCTTATAAATTTGTGTTCGTGCGCAATATTGCATTGTAGAAAGCTCCCATGCAAATAAAACTCCATCAGTAATACAATGAGGTATAAAATATAAAATATTAAAGACTGAGTTCATTAAGAATAATGGCAACGAGTTAAAATTGATCTGAACCAGATGGAATGATAAAATTCGCAAATGGTAAAGGGGTACGCAATAACTCATTACCTGCCTACGAGGAAAGTTACAGCTTTCCTCGTTCTACTATTTCAAATCTGTTTAGTAGTCGACTCAGTATAAAATTATTTGGAGTAATTATGGTATACCCAAATCTGGGTAATTTAAGTGCTTAAATAGATCCTTTTTGATAGCAATCATTACGGCTTGTGTAATCGTGTGACAACTTAGTTTTTTTCTGACTGATTTAAAGTGGGTTGTAACCGTATCCACAGATAAGAATAAGCTTTCAGCTATTTCTTTAGTACTTTTACCCTGTGTTACAAGAAACAAGCATTGGAGTTCTCGTTTAGTTAACACTGTATTTTCTGAAGTTGAATCATTTAAAATCATTTTTCTTCGAAATTCTTTATTCTGAAAAAATTCGAGCTGATTGTACTCAGTCCTTCTACTAAATGATTGTGGAAAAATCTCATCCATAAAACCCAGGATAAATTGCTCTAGCTGTTTATTAATATTTTTATATAGAGTATCTGGATCACTAACAGGAAAATTACTGTAAGTTTCAACAATCAAGTCACATTCATAACTCTGTCTTACCATAGCAAAGACCGTATAAAGCTTATAACGTTGCTGCATCATTTCAATTATTGCTTGTTGCGTTTCATCTCGATGTATATCTCCTTGTATGAAGTATTCTTTTCCATTATATGTTACATAGTCATGATCTATGTCGCCTCTAATATATCCTTCGGTTCTATAAGGTATAGTCCACAAATAAAGGTTTGAAATATAATATCGTTTTCCGGTACGCAAAATAATAGTAAGGGAAAAATGAGATATTTCTATAGGAAAATTATATTTAATTAATAGGTCATCAATTACCGCACGTAACCGAATGGAATCTCCTAGTCCATTATATTTATCAAGATCAACACAAACATTTCCATTCTTATCTATACTGTGCATACAACAATCCATTCTTTCTAATAATTACAACCAATCAGCTATTATCTTACTTAAAATAGTCGATTGCTCTAACATGGCCATGTGACCACATTCCTCTATATAAACTAATTTGGAACCTTTTATCATTGATGCAAGATGTTCTGAGCGCTCATTTGGCATCACTTTATCTTCACGACTTGCGAGTATAAGCACAGGACATTGAATTTTAGGGAGTATAAGCGACTGATCAGGCTTATTAATCATAGCTAAGAGCTGATTGGCATATGTCTCATCACCTACTTCATAAGCCATTTCTTTTAATAAACTAATAACAGATTCTTGTTGATCGTATTTGTGAATAGAGTTTTTAAAAATGCGGTTTATCAAAAAATTAAATTTACCTTTTTTAATTAATGAAAGTGATCTTTTTCGGTCTGCTTTACCTACCTCACATAATTCCCGAGCAGAGCTATTAATTAAAATTAATTTTTCAATGCGATTTGGAATAAGGCGAAACAATTCCAAAGCAATATAGCCCCCCATAGAAAATGCAACTATAGGAAAACGCTCAGGTGCTGATGGCACATAACGTTCTGCCATCTCTGTTAATGAGGAACTGTTATTTATATCAAGATGATCACAATGCCAATGAGATTCAAGAACTGTTTCTTGTAATGCCCAAACATTCTTTGTTGTCAGTGAGCCACCGATAAAAAGTATTTTTTCCATAAACTATTACAACCATTTTAACTTTATTTTATATCTCTGCAGAACCGCATAATTGAACCAATAATATTATTGATAGAAGTGGTTTTAGAATTTATATTTGGCCAGTTATCATTAATTGCTACCAATTCATATTCTTCCATTGTATTAGCAACAGACAATTGCTTATACCGTCTGACAATCACACTTTGTGCATCCTTAAGTTTAGCTAAAACCAGATCCCCGGGGTTAGGTGTAGCATCAGGATCAACAATTAAAAGATCGTGTAATTTCAATTCTGGGGCCATGCTGTCATCTTGCATGTATAAGGCAAAAGCTGATCCGCTAACACGGGCAGCCAATTCGGAAGTAATAGGAATAAACGATAATTTTGGCGTAATGAGATCGTTCTTTATATTACTTATATGCTGCTTGGGATCACAAGCTTGCTTGTGATCCAATACTGGAAGTATAGCGCCCAACCCTGGAATTTTTTTAGGTTTGTCTGATTGTTTATCGTCAGTTAAACACATCAAATAAGCAGGGGAAACATCCAGAGCTTTGGCTAATTGTTTAATTTCCTGCGGCCCCGGCGTGCGATCACCACGTTCATAATTATTGATACGCGATTGATTTAAATCATCTGTCAATTCGCCTAAATCTTTTCTGGATAAGCCTTTTGTTTTCCGCTCTTGCAGAATTCTTTGACCAATTTTTTCTTTGATATTCATATAGTTAAAATAACCTTTAATCAAAATGAGTAATTACTATTGACATCACCATAAATATTGAGTAAATTATTAATTGACCCTGCTCATATTGAGTAAGGTCAATTAAGGTATCGTTAAAAGATACCATAAAAACACAATAATAACGATTAATTACTCAATGGACATAATATCATATGGAATTTTTAATCAATCATGACGAGCTGGAAGCACTTTGTGGGCTACCTCACTTACAGCAACTCGCCTATTTAAGAGGCATACGGCCTTATATGGACGCGAAAGCAGGACTGGTAGGCGTTAAGCGCGGGATCAGTTATCAATCTATAGCAGAACAACTTTACATTGAGCCTCACCAAGGGATCAAATCAGAGAGTTATTCGCGCATGCAAATTCGTCGGGCTTTATCTGCATTAGGGCGAGCAGGACTTATCAGCTCTCAATCCAAAGGCTTGAAATTAATTTTAAAATGCGAATTAGCCACATTGGGTTATTCCGTCCAAAATAAAGTAGACCTAAAGCCGACACAGCAACTAGACCTTTCTAAAAACTCTATAGCTCTCGAAAACACTGCGTTATTTCAACCTCAAGCAGAAAAACCCGACACAGGCAAAACACCAAAAGCCGACACACCTCTTAAAGAGAATTATTTATATTTATTATTTTTAAAATTTTGGGAAAGTTATCCACAGAAAAAATCCCAACACGCAGCTTGGGAGGCATTTCAACATCTTAATCCTGATGAAAGCTTGTGTCAGAAAATGATTACAGCTCTCAAAGCACAAATTGACCACCGCACTAGATTACAACAACACGGCCACTGGGTAGCAGCTTGGAAGCACCCAGCCAATTGGCTACTACAACATTGCTGGAAAGACGAATTACCCATGGACTTACAACAGGAGAGCCACAATGCAGCACACAAAAACACTATTCGAAAAGATGATGTTTCAAAACCACAGTTCTGGATCCCAGAAGAGTGTGACACCGATGAACCCATTACTACCGAACACAGCAATGTCGTTGCCTTCAAAACAGGCGCCTAAAATAAGTCGGCGTATTGAATTGCTGTTTACTAAATTTGCAGCCTTTTACGGACACATTTGGCGCAGCCAATTTAAAGACGGAGAGGGATTTTTATTGTTTGTAAAAAAAGAATGGCAAGAAGGATTGTTAGAGTTTAGCGATGAGGTATTGAAAAAAGCCATCCTGCAATCCAGACGCTCTCATGAAATGCCGCCGACGTTACCGCAACTTATTTTAAATTGCGCAGAAATTAGAAGGCAAGAACAAGCCTTCGTTAAAGGACCTGTTATTACCCGAGGCAATATAGACATTGCAAAAACCTACCTCAGGCAATGCATCGATAAACTAAAGCACGCTTAAGGAGCACATCATGTTGGTATTAACTAGACGTTTAGGGCAGCAAATTGTAATCGGCAACGGGGCGATTCAACTTAAAATCCTCAGAATTCAGGGCGGTAATATTAGAATAGGGATTTGCGCACCAGCCCATATCGCGGTAGATCGCGAAGAGGTATTTTATAAAAAACTCAATCAGGAGGAGGCTGTTTCTTCCAATAAGGTGATTCTATGAACAGACTAAAAAAATCCTGGCATAAAACACAGCAGGTATTTTTTTTAGGACTTGCCGGGTGCTTATCTCCGAGCGTTTCACAAGCTCAAACCATAGAAAGCATCCTTAATAGCACCGCCACCTATCTGCAAGGTGGCCTTGCCCGCTCCATAGGGGTTTTAGGCATCGTTGTTTCAGGGTATCTGTGTCTTGTGCAACAAAAATTCCCCAAAGAGTATTTCATTATGATTTTAGTGGGGATGGGCCTTATTTTTGGTGGTTCCACTTTGTATACCACTTTAATTGCATAGAGGGTTTTATTATGAATGAATTACATAGTAATCCCATATTCGGTGCTTTAACACGCCCTGCTATGACAGCTGGCGTCACTTTTGAATACCACATGCTTAATTTAATTGTTTCCATGTGTGTATTTATAGGTGTCTCACCCTTATATGGGTTTATTTTTATGCCACTTCATCTGTTTGGCTGGGTGGTATGCCGATACGACGTGCATTTATTTGCCATTTATTTTAAACGTTTTTTATTACCCCAAGTTCCTAATGTCCCTATATGGAAGGTGCGTGCATATGAACCTTTCTAAGGCTTTGAAACGAGCAAAACGTGAGGCGCGCATCTCCGAATTATTTCCCATCACCCATTTAAATACACCCAGCATCTTTGAATCCCAATCCGGGTTTATGGGCTGTGTATTAAAGGTGCGCGGGGTACCTTTTGAAATAGAAGAAGCCGATACCTTAAATCATTTCAGCTTCTTACTGCATCAAGCGTTAGCAGGACTGGATTCACGCTTTATGGTGTATGTAACCACTCAGCGGCATAAAACCACGTGTGCCCTGAAGGGCAATTTTAAGCCTGGGTTTGTTTCTGAGTTAGATGCGCGCTACCAGAGCCGATTTCAACAGCAAACTCTTTTTACCAATAGCGTATACATAACCCTGGTGCTTAAGGGCAACACCTCCACTAAAACCGATTCCTGGCTCACTTGGGCTAACAAGCTTTATGGTAAAAGTCATTACCTACTTGCAGAACAATTCCGAACCACCCAAATGGGTATTTTGACCCGTGCCATAGAACAACTGCAAGCGAATCTTGCACGTTTTGGAGTCAGTCGCTTGGGGGAAAACGACGCCCAATTAGGTTATTGCGAATTGCTGCAATTTTTAAGTCTGGTGGTAAATGCAGGTGAGACATTACCTTTTCCTATGGCAGATAAAACTCCGGCCATGGCTCAAGACATTCCCGACACATTTAAAGCGCTCGCTACATATCCCCAGGGCCACATAGGCGCTTATGTATGCCGCTATCAATTACTATTTGGCGAGTACGTTCAATTTCAAGGCAATACCCAATCCGAGGTTCATTTTGGAGCGATGCTGTCTTTAAAGAAATACCCCACGGATACCGCCAGTATTTTACTGGACTCACTACTTTCTATAGATTGCGAATTTATGGCAACCCATACCTTTGCCCCCATTGCACGCGATGCCAGCCTTAAACTCATTCAAGATAAACGCTTCAAATTAATGAGTGCTGAAGACAAAGGTTTAAGTCAGGTACATGCCTTACAGGATTTGGAAGATGAAGTGGCCACAGAGTCTGCTTTATTAGGAGCGCATCACCACAGCCTCATGTTACTAGCGCCTTCTAAAGTAGCACTTGAATCCGCTATTTTGGAAGCTACTAAACGCTATGCCAGTATCGGCATTGTAGCAGTCAAAGAAACTCTTGGCCTGGAACCTGCTTTTTGGAGTCAACTTCCTTGCAATCAGCATTTCATTGCACGCGCCTCCTTAATTACTTCAAAAAACTTTGTAGATTTTTGTCCGCTACATAATACGCAAACAGGCTTTAATGCCGATAATTTCTTAGGCAGCGCAGTCACCTTATTAGAAACCCCTTCAAAAACTCCGGTATTTTTTAACTACCATACCAAAGGCTCTAATACTAACCCTTCCAAAGGCCACGCTGCCATTTTTGGGGGTAATAATGCGGGGAAAACCACGCTAGTTAATTTTTTCGATGCGCAAATGGGGCGCTTTGGAGGTAGAAGTTTTTTCATTGACCGCGATGCGTCATCCAAAATTTATATTCTGGCCTGCGGGGGACGCTATATTGAAATTAATCCCGCCAGTGCCATTGCGATGAACCCTTTTAAATTACCCGACACATTGGAGAATCGCGCCTTTTTAAAGTCCTGGTTTGCCACCTTAATTCAAGAAGAGCATGAAAGCCTGTTACCTGCTGAATTAACTGACACAATTAACAACTGCATTGATTATGCCTTTGAGCAATTAGCGCCTGAATATAGAACTTTAAGTCATATCTGTCCCTTTCTACCTCTGGATTTTCCACGCTGGCCGCACTTGCGTAAATGGTTAAAAAAAGATGCCTCCCACATTGACGGTGATTTTCACTGGTTGTTTGATAATGAGGACGATGCACTAGATTTTGATTTTGATAAAGTAGGATTTGATGTTACTTTTTTAATAGACCAGGTGCATGCTTCCATTGCAACACCTGTGTATTTGTATCTCCTACATCGCATGCGCCAATGTTTAGATGGACGCTTAACCTCCTTTGTCATTGCCGAAGCCTGGCAAGTATTTGCATCCCCCTTTTGGAAAAAATGCTTGCAAGAATGGCTGCCGACAATTCGTAAGAAAAACGGCCATTTTATTTTTGATACCCAATCCCCTAAAACTATGACGGCATCCCCGATAAAGGATGTGGTTTTTGATAATTTGGCGACCCTGATTATTTTTCCCAATCCTATGGCGGATTATGACACCTATGTCGGTCAATTAAAGCTCACTGAATCGCAATTTCAATCGGTAAAAGAGACCAGCCCTGAGTCCCGCATTTTTCTCTACAAGCAAGGCCATGATGCGCTGTTATGCAAATTGGATTTAAGTCATATGAGTGAGTATATCCGCGTGTTATCAGGAGATGTGCGCACGGTTAAGCTTGTTGATGAGCTCATCAACGAATTGGGAGCCACACCTTCTAATTGGCTACCCGTCTTTTTAGAACGGAGTGCTTGCTGATGCGAAAACAGTTAATTGCAAGCACATTATTATCTCTGGTTCTATGCAATACCACTCAGGCGGACATCATGGGTGTGGAAGATGCCCAGATGATACTACTTGCAATGAAGCAGTTAAAGGAGCTGCGAGACCAATACCGAGTACTACAAGAGACCTACCAAAATGCCAAAGGCCAATTAGACAGTTTAAACGAATTAAAATCCATGAACTCAGGCCATTACGGTTTTGGTGATTTAAATAATGGAGTGGACTCGTTACAAAGCTGGCAGTCGCCAGTTAGCACCTGGGATAATGCCTTACAAAATTTATCCGGTGGTAATCCTGAGCGTTATAAAAGTCTAGTGGATGCGTATGAAAAAAATCACCCCGCTTTAGATGAAGCCACTTACGGGCGCAATACCACAGCTGAGAAGTTATCACGCTTTAAAGAAGATAAGGCCGTCAATCGGGCAGTTCAGGTACAAACCACTAAAAGCTATAACGAAATCAATGAGCATATGGCAGCTCTGCACGCACTTTCCAAGCAAATTGAAAAAACTGCCAATACAAAAGGTGCTGTGGATTTAAATTCGCGCCTGATTACTGAAATTGGATTTATTCAATTGATGAACTTAAGGCTTCAAACCCTAATGAGCCAACAAGTGTCACAAGATAGTTTAGCGGAGCTTCAAGACCGCGCCGAGATGGCAAAATTTAATCGAATACCTAAGTGATTGAGGAGCAGTGAGATGAAACATAAGTGGGTATGGATGATGTGGTTAATCGTGTTAAGCGGGTGCAGCAAACCACCAGAGCTTGAAGCGCCATGCCATCATTTCGGTAGGTATTGTGCGCAACTGCCTATTAATGAAATCAGTGCAAGAGAGGTATCTCATGAAGTCTAATTCTTATGTTGCTATTGGCTTAATAACAGCAACTTTACTCCTAAGTGGATGCCAGCATCGCAATCCATTACAAACCAACCCAATAAAAAAATCAGCGCTTTTTCTCATGAATTCCTCTGCTAACGCTGAAAAACGGCTGCATTTTGCTATTCAAAAAGAGGCGTACGGCTATGGCTATTTGGAATGTATGGAAGGTAAGACTAGTACTGAAATTCACTGTGATGATTTATATCAAGGCATAGTCGCTTTTGCAAAAGAAGGCCATTATCCAGGCTTTAATAGCTTAACCTTATCCGACTTAACAGACCCTCAGGTTTTTACAACACTGGCAGATGATTATGCAGAAATTGCGGTGTCTACCACGCCTCATTTTGTTTGCGCGAGCAGCGCATGAGTACCATTAACTATGATACTTTTTTATTAAGTCTTGCTAATGAAGTGGACGCGCTTACCACTCATTTTGTATTTGATGGCTATACCGCGTTGGCCAATTTGCTCCGAGCGCCGGTGGGTAGTTTGCTAGTACTTTATATCATACTCATAGGTTATGCCATGGTGCGTGGGCTGATTGACAAACCGCAGCAGGAATTATTTAAATTTGTCATCCGCGCAGGTCTTATATATATGCTGGCTTTAAACTGGAGTTTTTTCTCCTCTCACGTGAAGGATTTATTAGTGGTGGGGAGCGAAAGTATTGCCACGACGTTAATGCAGGCTGTGCATAAGAACCAACTAGGGGGCTCCATTAATCAGGGCTTGCAATCGGTATTGAATGAAATCTTGCAGTTAGGCTCTGATTTATTTGACGCCGGCTCCTTTCGAAAACCAACTCCATACTTTGCAGGATTTATGGTGTTTTTTTGTGGCAGCATAACCTTAGGGCTTGCCTTCATTGAGATTGTGATTGCTAAGCTGATGTTAGCGGTCACTTTGTGTACCGCACCTTTATTTATCCTCTTTACCTTGTTTGAGCAAACCAAATCCTTTTTTGACCGCTGGTTAGGGGTAGTCACCGGATTTGCCTTTGTTCTTATTTTTGTCTCCTCCGTGGTGGGCCTTTGCGTGCATTTATTGCATTGGGTTACCGCAGGGATTTTAGGCAATGCCGCATTAACCGCTGCTATTTGGGTACCTATTTTTATCGTGGCGGTTTTATGCGTTATGGGAATTACCCAAGCCGTAGCCATTGGTAAAAGTATTGGAGGGTCTTTATGTACCTCCGGAGGCGCTGCCATGGTAGGTGGATTTATTGGGGGCAGTATGGGGGCTTGGAATGCTACAAAAAATTCCGCACAACACACTATGCAATTGGGCCGCCAGAGTTTTAGTGGTGCTCAAGGTTTCGCTAAAAAAGGTAAGTCAATGAGCGCTTCAAGTAAAGCGCTATTTCAACACATGCAGAAAAATTTACGACGAGGTGGATAATGGGCGATACCAATTTACAGGCATATTTCAAAAAAGCACGAACTTGGGCTGATGATACCTTTGGTCGTGTTGAGCAATCACGCAACCGCTATCAAATAGCCTTCTTAACTGCCATGGGATTTAATGTGGTGTCTTTGGTTATTATCGGTATGCTAGCGCATTATCAAACCATCGTACCTATGCTAGTGCATCACTATGACAATGGTGTTACGCATATTGAACCCATTACTCACGATAAAGCGCCCATACAGCGCGCCCAAGTGGAAAGCGATATTGCACGTTATATTCAATTACGCGAAGCCTATGATAGCTCCAGTTATAGAACGCAATTTGAACTCATTCATCTGCTATCTAATAATACGGTGGCACGTGAGTACGTGGCTGAACAAGAGTCCTCCAATGCAGCCTCTCCTATTAAAATACTAGGCACTACCAGCAAACGGGAAGTACATCTTTATAGCATTAACTTTTTAGACTCTGTGCTTGCCAATGAGAAAGACTTGCATAAAGACCATCATGCTTTGGCAGAAGTCGTATTTAATCTTATCGACACGGACAAAACCACAGGTAAAACCACCGCCTCTCATTACAACGCCCTAATTTCTTGGCGCTATACCAATCCCTCGGATTCACCGGAAGCACGCTGGCAAAACTGGGATGGTTTTGAGGTCACCCGGTACAGCAAACAAACCCGTTCAGTGGAGAGTCATTAATGAATAAAGCCCTTTTAAGTGCTGGTATATTGCTAGCCGTTAGTTCCCTGCAAGCACAAAATAATCCCGCGGCTTTTTCCACTGACGCCCGAATTAAACAAGTGCAGTATCAAGATAATAATGTAGTGCCTATAAAAGGTGTTGCCTTTGTTACCACGCAAATCCAATTTTCCGATAATGAAGCGGTACTGGATATTGAAGGCGGGGATACGGCGGCTTGGATGGTTACCTACCACCCAGAGGTGTCTAATATTGTATTCGTAAAACCTACCTTATTTGACTCCAATACTAATTTAACCGTCATTACTAACCAGCATGCCTACTATTTTCATTTAAGTAGTGCTAAAAAATCCCTCAGTGATGTCGCCAAAGAAACCTATGCCTTAAAGTTTACATACCCTCAATTACACACGATAAAAACTTTAAAATCTGAAGCAAGCACTAAATCCTCTCATGCGAATATGTCACTACCTAAAGCAAAAAACACTGCCTATCACTTTAGTGGAAGCCCTCAATTAGTTCCCCTGCATGTCTTTGATGACGGACAATTTACCTATTTTGAATTAAGCACTCAAGGAGGCGTGCCCGCAATTTTTGCAGTGGATGACACCAGCGGAAAAGAATCCACCGTCAACACCCGGCGCGTTGGTAAATATCTTATCGTGCAGCGTATAGCCCCTCAATTTACTTTAAGACAAGGCACTCTGGCAACTTCTGTATTTAATACGCTGGAAATTAATCGCATCAACGCAAACAGGAGGCCTAAATGACGCACCATGACACTCACACTACAGAAAATGCTGCATCTGCGCGAACACAGGTGGCCAGCAGCACGTTGGGCCAGAAACTCAAAGACCGCATGCTATTGGTTGGGGCTATTCTTATTTGTATACTTATTGGATTAGGAGCTTTGCTGCCAAGTCATAAAACCCAAGCCTTAATAGAATCTCATGAGGAAGCTGATTCGGCTAATGCTTTAAACCAAAATATGGAGCTTATCGCAACGCTTAAAGAGCGCAGTCAAATGGCTCGTAGTGGCACTCAGGGCGGCACTCCTACTCATCCCCCTCTATTAAGAACTAAATTGGCAAGTCCGCTAACCCAAGAAACTATGGCCCGCATGAATGCGCCGACCACGTTTTATAGCGCTAACGGGGAAAGCCACGTCGCTAAAGACACTAAAAACGCACATCATAAAACGCTCACAGGGGATGATGCTAATTCGCAGTTTTTAAATCAGCAAGAAGACATTGCCCTGGTTTCAGCCCGGCATCTGCCACACCCAGGCTTTACTGTGCCAGCTGGAGAGATGATTCCCGCCACTTTAGAAACAGCGATTAATCCAGAGCTAGCTGGCATGGCACGCGCCATTACCCTTAGGGATATTTTTGCGCTCTCCGGCAATCGTGTGCTAATCCCCAAAGGCAGCACCTTAATTGGGCAATTTAATACCGCCATCACCTCAGGTCAAAGTCGCATTTTTGTGGTATGGAATCGCATCCAAATGAGTAACGGCATTACAGCAAGCCTAAATAGCCCCAGCGCTGATACTTTGGGTCGCGCCGGCATTGCAGCGGATTACATTGACCGTCATTTCTTTGAACGCTTTGGTAGTGGTGCTTTGTTATCCGTCTTAGGAGCCTATACGGCCACTAGTGGCGTTAATGGCCAAGATGAATACAATTCCCGAGCCTCCTACCGAACTACTGTTGCCAATAACTTTCAACAATCGGCCAATCAAACCTTGCAACACGACATGCAGATCCCAACCACCCTGCAAAGCAATCAAGGGGCTAGCATTACTGTTTTTGTAGCGCACGATTTGGACTTTCGTTCTGTAGCGGGGAAATACTAATGAGTGCGACTAACGCCTGTTTTGCCCCCGGAGCTCTAGGGCTTCTATCACCTTTAAGCCATTTTTTAAGTGATGACAGCGTATCGGAGATTTTAATTAATAGACCGCAGGAGGTGTATGTGGAACGTTATGGGGAGTTGCAGCGCTTCGACATGCCCGTCTTAACCTCTTTGTATCTGCGTCGCTTATTTGGCCTTATTGCCAATGAAAACCGCCAAACCTTATCTGCGCAATGCCCCATTTTATCAGGCAGTCTTTTTGATGGCTCCCGAGTGCAGTTAGTCATTCCAGGCGCTTCCATGCATGAGACCTTATCCATTCGAAAATTTACCCTGACTCATGTAAGCTTTGATGACTACGCAGCACACGGATTTTTTAAAACGACAAAGGCAGTAGATTTACATGAACCTTCGCAAGGCCATCATGATACAGAGCAAACCCTGCGCGCCTTTTATCAAAAAGAATGGCAGGCTTTTTTAACTCAAGCCATTTTGGCGCGGAAAAATATTATTATCTCGGGTGGAACCTCTTCGGGAAAAACTACGTTTTTAAACAGCTGCCTGCAGCACATTCCAGTCAATGAGCGCATTATCACTTTAGAAGATACCTATGAAATTAATCTCCCACATAAAAATACGGTGCGCCTTAGAGCGTTAAAGCGGGTTGGAGATAGCGCACAAGGTGTCAGCATGCAAGACCTAGTGCAAGCCTCCTTAAGGCTTCGTCCTGACAGAATTATTATGGGTGAAATACGCGGCCGTGAGATTTTTGATTTTGTTTCGGCATGCTCCACGGGGCATAGCGGCTCCTTAGCTACTATTCATGCCAATAGCCCCAAAGTGGCTTTCATGCGCATGGCCCAATTGTATAAGCTCAATCAAGTCGCCGGTATGAGCGAAGACGATATCTATAAGCTCTTGCATGAGGTCATTGATATTGTAGTGCAATTGCAAAAAACGGATGAGGGGCGGCAGCTGGTGGAGGTGTATTATAAGCACGCCCAATAGCTCCTTTATAAATTTAAGGAAGAAAATAGCCTATAAACCCTTAAGAATACTGCTCGGATTACTGGCATTTATCCTGTACGCGCAGCTAATTAGTGAGGTGTCATTGCACGCTTTAAATATTCATCTCACAATTCATCCGTGGGATGCGGTTATCCTGTTGCAACAGGGTTTTTATGGTGAAGTCCTTTACAGCACACTTTTGACAACTCCTTTCTTCGTTCTGGCATTAGGTGTGCTTAAGACAGGCATCATCCGCTATGTAAGCTTAATTGTCCTAAGTGGTATGGTTTTTTTAATCAGTGGGTTCACGGTAGGCTTTCTCGTGTTTGAATGGCTTTATGGGCAGGTTGTAGGATTTAATGAAATCATTCCTTTTTTATGGAATTTAAAAGACGAACCCCTCAACTACCACCATTTCTTAATGACGGAACTAAGTGCTGCGTGTCTTATGGCACTAATTGCAGGCTACCTAGGCTTTGAGCGCTGGCGCCCTGCACGTCACGTATTAGGTAATTCTCATTTTGCCCAAGGTTTAGCAATAAAAAAAGCAGGTTTTTTAGATAAAGAACAGGGAAGCATCCTCATTGGTAAAAAATTGGGAGCACCCCTTTATTCCAATGGATTTGAGCACGTGTTGGTGTTTGCCCCGTCCGGGAGCGGTAAAACGCGCTCCATAGCCATCCCGAACCTATTTAATTACCCCTATTCCATGGTCTGTAATGATGTGAAATTAACCCTATTTAAAACAACCTCAGGCTATCGTGAACGCGTTTTAGGCAACACATGTTATTGTTGGGCGCCTGCCAATCCAGAAGGCATTACCCATCGATTTAACGCACTCTCCTTTATCTCTGAGGACCCATTACGGCGTATCACAGACATCCAACGGATTGCCCACACCCTTATTCCCGACAACACCAAGGAAGCTGCGATTTGGGCGCAATCCTCGCGAAAAGTATTTAAAGCCTTGGTGTTATATCTGCTAGATACCCCTGAGCGACCGACTACCTTAGGCGAACTCAATCGTTTGGTTAAACAACAAAACTTTGATATGTGGCTCTTGCAATTACTAGAAGAGACTACGCAGTACGATCCTGAATTTTATCGAAACGGTTTTTCCTACATTAATGCGTATGTTGAAACCAGAACCAGTATTCTTGTGACCCTTTCAGGCTATCTGGAGTTATTTGACGATCCCATCGTGGACGCAGCAACGTCTGCCAGTGACTTTGATATTCGCACCCTGCGTGCTGAAAAAACAACCATTTACATAGGCTTTACGGATGACGATATGGAGCGCTTATCGCCTATATTAACCCTATTTTGGCAGCAACTTATTTCTGTAATGATTAAGGAAGTTCCCTGCCCCATTAAAGAGCCTTACCCTCTATTATGTCTTATTGATGAATTTTCCTCCCTGGGTCGCATTGAGCGGGTGAGGCGCTCTTTGAAATTATTGCGAGAGTATCGGGTACGCTGCATTTTGATGTTTCAATACATCGCTCAAACCTATGAGCGCTATTCCCATGATGAAGCTAAAGCCTTTACGAACATTAAAACAAAAATAGCCTATGGCAGTGAAGACACCACGGATGCAGAATTTATTAGTAAAATGTTAGGCACGCGCACTAAAAAAATAGTTACGCGCTCTGTGTCTAATCAAACACAGGGCGGATTTAGCGACACGAAGAACGTAAGTTACCAGGCCATCCCACTCCTAAGACCTGAAGAGGTAACCCGACTCAAGCCCCATATTACACTGATTATTCGCTCAGGCACCTCCCCAATTAAGGCACGCCAATTCATTTGGTATAAAGAGCCCAGCATGAGGCATTTGGTGCAAGAACCCTCAGGTGTTCCGAAGCAAATTATTCAACAAACCCCTTTTCTACATCAAGACAAGAAGCCCATGAATCCCAAGCCAGTAGGACAAAAAAGAGAGAAGGCCGAAGATGAGGCACGGCAAATTAATTGGATTGAGAATTAATAGGGGAATTAAAAAAAGCTAAGACCGGGATAATTTGTACATTTATTTTTGGCGCTATTTTAGTATTTAAATGGGCGTAAAATCAGAGGATAAGAAAAAGGAACTAGAAAGACACTTTTTAAAAACAACACTTGATTTCATGATATCAGCATCTAAAAGTGAAAAAACTTTATCTGCTCTTGAGTTTTTTGAAAAAAAAATCAAACTTCCTGATGCAGGAAGGGATTTATATGAGGCATACCGTGACTTATGGTGTGAAAAATTACTAGATACTATTAATGTACTAGCCGAAGAAAAGAGAAAATTAATATCACTATATTTTGTTGAAGCTCCAGGGAATGGGTTTAAACTCGCTGGGGGAGTTTTGAGATACGATATTATAGCATTAAAAGCACCTGTTACTTCTCCGGAACGCACGAAACCTAAAGCCTCAAACATTTAATTGAACACTAACAGGTAAACACGTATGAACAAAAATCAAACCCTTGAAGCGGTATTAATTAGGAAGCCGTTAACAAAACCCGCCATCCTTCAGATGCTAGGTGGTATGTATTATTATTTTTGGCTGTATTGTATCATTAGAAAAAAATCTCAAAGAGTGCGCATCATAAAGGCCGCTCGCGTATTTCAGTTACTTAAAAACGCGCAATTTAAAGCAGAGCCTGGGCGCTTATTTGCCTACATTAGAATGATTGATCCCTTTGTGTTCGAAGAACTATTACTCCTGGCATTTAAATCACGCGGCCTTAAGGTTATCCATAATAAGAGATATACGGGCGATGGTGGAATTGACGGCATAGTTATACTGCCAAACCAAGGACGTATCGCCATCCAAGCCAAGCGCTATCAACATCACATCAATGTACAGCATCTTAAAGACTTTGCACAAACCGTCAAAAATCATCGATGCCATGGTGGCTTCTTCATTCATTGCGGCAAAAGTGGGCGGGCAGTATATCAAAATATGCCTGACAATATGATGCTGATTAGTGGCACTAATCTATACCGGCTTTTAGTAGAATGAAAATAACCCTGACTGATTGGTTTCAGGGTAAAACCATAGGGATAAGCTCGTTTAAATGGTGATCACTGATTTCAATCCATCGTGTTCACTGATTCCGAACGATAGTGATCAATTCAAAAGCGAGCCAGATGATAAAATTTTACTAGGCCAACAAGGCTAATCAAAATTGTCGTTTATTGGTCAATATAGTTAACACGTCAGACATAAATGTTCAATGCCTTTCGTATGAATAGTGCTTAAGCCTCTGGCAAATAATGCAGGCGAATTTTTAGCAATGAAGCCACGTTTTTTATCTTGAAGCTAATTTCTCATGAATTTCCTTAGACATAGATTTTTAAAGGAGCCTCAGAATCTAATAAGTCACCATTCTCATTAGATATATCCACTAGATAATTAAGAATAATCTTGTATGCATTATTACCCACTAACTCCTTAATTGGCTCAATGAACGCATTATACTCATGGTATTGAGCCACTCTTACGCTGTCCCTTTTAACCTGTTGCTCATCATAATTTACATCTACCCAAAAATTGAATATTCTTTTCTCTTTCTGTCTTTGATTAGCAATCGCTTCTATAAATGAGTTTGAATAGTGTAAAATCAAGCTGAGAATAACGGTGGGAAACTGTGTGCACAAAAAAATTTGTTTATTATATTGTATTTTTTCATTTTCAATTCCAGTTGCTGCTTCAAGAATTTTAGGTTTAAGTCTAGATAAACTCATAATGTAAGTATCCCTTTTGCCTGAATGGGGAGGTGGGGGAGCTTTAATTTTAGCAAGAGCAATGGCCCCTTTTAGTGTACAAGAAATTAATTTTTTCTTAATCCCTGGCTTCATTAATTTTAAACTGTCATCAATTATCTGGGGAAATGCTTGCCTTTTCACAAGGGTTCTATATTCATTTTGTGCGGCTTGAGTAAGATTATAAATAGCCTGCTCAAATTCTTCCGTCCACTTAAAAACCTTTTTCAATCCATAGCATAATAAAAGATCTATGATTTTATGAGCATTTTCAATTTGTTCAGATGTAATGCCCTGCTGGACTGTTTTTATATTAATAGGTGTTTTTATTCCGAAAACTGTCATTGGATGTTTTTTCGATTGCCCTGATGTAATCTCAATACTCCCTATGCTAATCATTAGCAATTCAACAACAGATCTATTTTGCGTAGCAGTTAAATTCGGACAAGCACCATTTTCCAATAATAATTGGGTCATTTGAAGATCGATATTAGTGACTGCAATGCCTAAAGGTGTAATTTCTTCGTTATTTTTTAATATAACTATATTTAAATCAATTCCTGACTCTATTAAGTCCACGACAGAAGCATAGTCATAATGTTCTATAGAGGACACTAATTCTTTATGAATATCATTTAGGTCACTAAGTGAGCAAGGCAAATTAGGCTTTGTTTTTTCATTTGAGCTATCATCTAGTACGGGTTCTGTCGAGCTAAATAGCGGGTTTAGTTCTTCATTTTCGGGGAAATTGCCTAATTCAGGATTCATATTTGCCTACATCAAATAGAAAAAAATTGATTCTATTTGAATATTTTCTCATGTCAAGTCAATAGAAAGCCAATTTAAAATCAGGGCCTACGCATGAAAATATATTTGTCTTAATAATGTTCGGGGTGGGCAAAGAAGCGACGGCGACGTGCCCACAATTAGATGTTCAAGTGTGCACCCTGCGCTTTGCGCATATACATGATATTAATTTTGTATTTTCATGCGTAGGCCCTGAATTAAAATGAACCCTAAAAGAATAATGTTTTTTTAGAAAAGTCCTTCCAAATTTGGGTTAACTGGTATATCCGGGGCTTGAGGTCTAATAGTGGTGGGTTTTAAACAAATTCTCATCGTTAAAGAAACACGGGAAGGTGAAAGGCGCGTTGCCTTAAAACCCCAAGCAGTTAGCTTTACCATTCCTTACCGTAATAATTTGATCATGCTTACCCAGATCTTCGAGTGAAGCGTATGCACAATGTGTAGTTAGTTTAATTACTGAAATTATGTCTCCTGAGGGAGATATATCATTTAAAAATGCATTAGTAAAAGAGGTATGGAACTCATAAGTGGCAACGCCACGATTCACTTTATGACGAGTTTGATAAATGTCATGGCTCCATTTAACGATATGAAAGGATGTTTGGATAATTGGAGATAGAGATTATTTAACAAGCCGCTGTTATTTGAACCGTAACATTTGCTTTAAAATGTGGATTATTGCTCACAAAACATCAGTATGATACTATATTTTTCATTTTTAAAATGATGGAAATCCCATGACCACTTATTATTCATTACTAGCCATTAATGAAAGAGCCACAAAAAAAGAGATTAAAAAAGCCTATCACAAATTAGCATTACAATTTCACCCAGATAAATCTGGAGATGAAGAAACCTTTAAAAAAATCCAGGCTGCCTATGAAGTCCTTAGGGACCCTGAACAAAGAAGGGTATACGATCTGCAATTGGATTTGAATCCTGTCAAAACATGCGAGTCAGATGACACTCCAATGCCAGAAGACAAGGATACACCCGTTATCCATATTTCCTCATCTGAAGCGATATTCTTGCAGTATCAGGCAGAATCTACCGGACTAAGTGTATCGTATATGGCAGAATGTTTCACAACTGATGATGGACGTTATGATCGTATTAGCTCACTTATTATTTACTTGAAAAATCATCTTAACAATAAAGTACCTGCCCTTACTCTTGATGAAGTGCTTGCTACCAGCATGCAGGAAGTAATGAATTTAAGTACATGCTATCAGTTAATACATAAAGGTAATGTACCCATTGCAGAAGTTAGAGCATTTTCGGAAACCGAACGCATGTTTATAGCCCGGGATGGTCATGAGAAAGGATGGGGTGAACTACAAGCGTACAGGGAACACTATAAATCAAACATCAATGGTGAAGAGATACAGGAACCATCAACACCTGTTCATGTAACAAAACCTAGACCAGTGCTAGAATCGTATTCAGCAAAATCAGTACCTCAAGTTATCATCCATGATAGTTTGCCTTTTGTGGATAGACTTGCCGTACAAACAGGTCTAAGCCTTGACTATATTAGAACGTGTTTTCTTACTAAAACAGAGGATTATTCTAAAATAGAGGATTTATCAATCTATTTAAAAAATTTAAAAAATAACCTGTTTCCTTCTTTGACATTAGAAGAGGTATTATCTACGAATCAGCAAGAACGAATTAATTTAAAAACAGCTTATTCTTTAATAAGCACAAGAAAATTATCCATAGACGAGACACGAAAATTAACTGAACCAGAACGCATGATTCTGGCCATGGAAGGTAAGGACGAAAAGGGGTTGGAAAAATTACGAGATTATAGAGCCAAATCAGCAAAAACAAATGAGAATGTTAAACCATCAGAAATGAAATCGGATTTCAATATAGAACCTGCTTCTGGCACTCTAACTCCTATGGAGTCTAAAAGCGCTATTGTTTTGGACTATAAGTCAGAAAATACTTTGATTTGTTATGCTCCTAATGGAATTATTTCTGTTGAAGGCTCGGGAGTTTATAAGCTTCTAAAAAAACCGGCTCAAATAAGCAATACCAGTTGGTATGATGGGCCAATGATGCTCTCAAGCTTTTTAATGCGACGTCTGGATAATTCACCCAAATTTGTGGCGGTAACAAGATACAAAGAAGAAACAGCTGCTTTATATTTGTTGGCATATTGTTATAGCCAATTTATAGAGCAATATACTATTGATAAGCTTATACAGTTATATGCACACCCCAATATCCTATCGATTAATTTTCCAGAGGATTTTAAAGCACGACTGCGTATAGCGATTAACACCCAAGAGCGATATAAATTATTTTTCGAGTGTGTAGATTTTGCCATCACGGGCGGTAAGATAAAAGGCTTGCAATCCTTTAATGCGGCTATTAATAAATTAACGTATTGTGCAGGTTCCACCTGTTTAGTAGCACTGGAATTAGAAAGTAGCGCCCAGCATGTAAATAGAATAAATGCTAATTTGGAAGAAGAGGATAAGCATTGTGAACTAATACTCATGATGCAGCATGATTATATCAGTGCTTGGTTATTCACTTTTTTAAGTATGGAAAGTAGTCCATCCCCAAAATCAGCTTTGGAATTATCTACCCTTTTAGAACAATCAGGACCTCTATTAGCAAAAGGGCAGTTTGGAATAGATTGTTATAAGCCTAATAGCGCAAAGTGTTTGCATACCATTTTAAATAACCGCATCTTGGGGTGGGGGAAAAGTGATTATGTAAATGACAATAGAGCATTACATACGACTCTTGTAGTCGGGGTTGAATATGATAAATCTAATCCTGCGCAATCCCGTGTTTATTTTTTAGATCCCCTTCAAACCATGGAGCCAAAATCCAAATACAAAGAGATTTATAGTGTGAGCTATTCAAAATTTATGTCAAAGAGACCCAATTTATTTGTATTATCAGATTACAACTTAACAGAAACACATAAGAAACATTTGGAATCCAATCTTCAAAAACCATCCAGTTTTAGAGGGGGCTTTCTTAATAATCCTGGTTTATCAACCACCCGAGAGCATGATGTAGAAAGTTCTGCATCATTTACATTGTAGTTAGCCACTCTCCGCAAGCTATAAGGAGATGACAAAACGTAATTTATAGGACACACCAACTTAGTATCAAGGAGTTTTCATGCCTCACCCCACTTTAGCAACATCTGTTCCATTAAGTACGGACTATCAGAGTAAATTTTTACGTGCAGGGCAAAGCCATCTTGTTAGACAACGAGGATTTAACTCATCATTTATTGAACATTTACAAGATTTAGCATTCATGCAACAAAATGAATCAAAGAAAACAGGAAAGGCAATCCCTTCCTGCCATTTAATCTATTCGCCTCCAAGTGATGATAATCAAGAAGAGGAATATTGGATTGAGCCATTTTTACAAATCTTTGCAGAGCATTTACGAGCGGTTGGCATTCCTGTCATTATAAATTCAATAGAAGAATATGCAGATCAGTTTGCTGATACATATCAGGGTTGTGCTATCATTTTTTTTGGCAGTAAATCCTTGACCGATCCACGTAGAGTGCCGAATTACAGCCTCAATTTAATGTCGTTTCTTGTTGATTTTGCGAAACATCATAATCAGCTGATTTTTCCATTGCTACTCAACGGCACTAAAGAAATCTCTTTTCCACAAGAATTTAATTTCACGCAGGGCATTCCCAATTATCATGCAGATTATATATCTACCGTAAAATTTGTATTAGATTGGCTTTTAAGAGATCAGCTTTCCGGTGTGCAAGAATACGACTATTTATGGCAATCGTTCAAGGAAATGTCTCCGGAAGCATTTTTAGAGCCTGGCCCAGAAGCTATAGAGATAGAAAACGCTTTAGGTTTTCATAAAAAAGACAGGCCTACCTTAACCAGGGGTTACCACAAAGATTTTTCTCATTTAACTAAAATTGTTCCAAAGATTCCCCGTTCTTCTGACCTCCTCGGAACAACATTTCAATCGCCTCAGCCGGATCATTATCTCGTTGAGCGGACTTCTTTATTGAACAAGATGACGCATCACTTTAATAAAAAGAACGGAGAAATTTTAGTTTTACGCGCCATGCACGGTATGGGAAAAACATCGTTGGCAAAATATTATTTTTTAAAAAAAGACCAAGCGTACACGTTACGTGCCTGGTTTAATCTTGGTAAAACACGTGATGAAAGTCTTGAACAACAATATTATAAATTGGCGAAAGAAAATGAGCTTATGCTTTCGGAAACTCTCTCGCGCGAAGAAAAAATAAGATTCATCAAAAATTGGCTCGAACAACAACCAAACAGTTTATTGGTTTATGATAATGTGAGCGATATTACAGCGTTGGACGGTTTTTTACCTGAGATGGGTACGGAGCAACAAATTATTATTAGCACCTGCAATAAATTAAAATGGTCTCATAAGCGACAATTTTCAAATTTATATTTACCCTTAATGGATGAAACTGACGCCCTGAATTTAATTTATAGAATAACTGAATTCTCTCCTGCAAGTGAAAATGACAATAAACGAGTCATTAGCACCCTACATGCGTTACCATTAGCCTTAATACAGGCAGCCTTTTATATGCAATTGAAAGGATTATCAGCGCATACGTATTTGCAGCGATTTAATCGAGATAAACGTGTCTTTTTAAATTATATTCCCCAAGATTCAACCTGCTCTAAACTCTTGCCCGTATGGCAAGTTTTTGATGCAGACCTGGAAGCATTAAAAAAAGAGTGTCCTGAGGCATTGATGCTATTAATGCAAATAAGCTTGCTTGCCAGGGATTCTCTTTCAGAAATGCTATTAACCCAACTACTTATTTGGCCGCCTCAGAATCTGAAGGACGTATGGCCTAATGTGAAACAAGCCATAATGCGTTATTCCTTTTTAGAAAGAACACATACAGGGTTTATCATGCATCCTTTGTTACAAGATATTCTTTGTTCCCGACAAGAAGAGCCTACAAAAAAAGAGACCTTGACGAAGATACAAATCATTCTTAAAACTATGGATCCACAGTCGGATACAACACTTACATCCCACCTTCAGCATATAGAAAAACAACTCCAAACCGAACCGGCTTTTACCTTTTTCTTTTCAGCGGTGCCTGAAGAAAAAATCGAGAGTAAAAGCGCTGCGTCTTTTTCCTCATTGGTGGCAAATTCAACATCCACAAGTGGCAAAGGAGCTTTTAAAACAAGTTATGAGATTAAGCTTGAGGCGATTAGAAAGGCTTTAGGAAAGCATGCCTTAGCTCCGGACGAACAAGCGATATATGAAAAACTTCTTTTAAAAAATGCCTGTTATCAACTTTCACAAAAGGACGGGTTTGTTTTAGAAGCAAATTCTTCTATTCCATATAAGGATAATGAGTTAAGCGCCCTAGGTTTACAGCCGGGACAATGGGAAAGGGAGAAAAAAGGCATAGATAATTATGTATTTATTCGTTCCCGGGATAGTGCTTCACAGCTTGATGCTAAAGAACCTACCCCTTTAACTAAAGCGGTAATGCCATCCTCTGATAGCATGGAAGAAGAAAGCGTGTTTACTATAAAAATGAGCTGAGGATAAGTTCATTTATAGCCGTTACACCCTTTATAATTGTCCTAAACTGATTGTTAGTTATCACTTACTTTTAGTTTCTGCTCTTGAAGCTAATCTCTGAGTCAGAGATTAGCTTCAAGAGATACTCAAATGAATTTTAACTCGGGTAAAGTGGCCATCTTAAAATATTTATCTCGCACTTTTAAAAATGGGGCTTAAACGCATATATACAATATCCAACTACTAAAAAGCTAACACGCATCAATTAATAGCAACAAAAGATGTTTGGATGTCACAAAAGGCCTAAAGGTTCTTAAAAAATATAGTTTATGTAGATTAAATAAACATTTTGCGGCATAATAGTTTCTTTAACCTAGGTGTAATTGAATGAGACATTTACCTGAAGTTCTCTTAACAAGTATTTTTGCCAATAATTCTTGCAAAGATCAAAAAAACATAGCTGCAGTGAATAAGCATTTTTATAAATTAATGTCTAACCCTTCTCTTACATTATTTCAACTTAACTCGCCTATTACAACATTTAAAATAAACACCGTATCTATAGTCCTAACTCGGATTAGAGAACGATTTGACCACAATACGCACCGGTTAACTGTATTTGATGAAGGGAAAAAAATTTCCAAGTTAGACATGTTCTTAGATAAAGAATATTTAGAGATTATACTTAGACATATGAAACAAGGCCCAGAAACTCTATTGCAGAAATTACATAAAGAGACGGGATGCCTAAAAAGATTAGCTAATTATCTATCAGGGAATAAAGATGAGCCTAAGCCATTACGACCCAAAAAAAGAGTATAGTCTTTTGGCTTGGGCACGGCAGGGACTGGTTGAGTTGCTTCAACTAGGCGTAAGGGGGATATTTAAAACGCCAACCGGCTTAAGCATTTAACAAATGTTATTTAACTTTAGACTTCCCTGTTATTTCTGAATTTTTTCATTTGTTCAACAAGTGTATAATCACAATCTCAAAATATTAAGAGTGGAAGAATAAGTTCTTTGATTTTTTCTCGTGCTCACATTCCGCAGCAAAATCAAGAATAAAATTCCCAACAAAATTTTCCAAAGCATTCAAGTAGAATCCGCTGTCTATCCATCATTTATTCCATAACTATTTGCACATCCATAAAATCATAAATTTGACAATAATGCACAAAATATAAATAGATCATAAATTGACCAAGCCGATCATATATGTTATAATTCTTTAAATAATTTAATGAGTAGTTAAAATGCCTAACTTATCTAAACCATTTAAAGAGCCATTTAATGAATTTCCCAATCCTTACAGTGCAGCTAAGGAAGGCAAACTAACGGGAGCAATTTATAAACTTCTAAGGGGCAATATAGCAACTATTGGTCTTTTGGATTGTTTACTTCTTTTCCCATTGTTCATTAAAGTATTGAGTCGAAAGGCACGCTATAATGGTAATAATTGGTACATTGTAGTTCCATTAAATATCCTTTCGGCTATCTTCTATTGGGTCTATACTTTGATTTTCGTTCCACTCAGCATATTGATATTACCAATATGTTGGCTTGCAACCCTTTATTACTCAACACAACTTAAAAACATGGAAGCCGTTATTGGGGCAATGGAAGTATTATCCATGGAACAACTTTTGCCCGAAGCTTTGGCCCCGAATGAAGATACGGTAACAAGAGCTAGACGCCTACCTTTAGGTCAATGGAAGGATCTGTTTAAGTCTTTTAATGTGAATGGGATTAAGGATGATAAATCAATTTTGCAAGAAATCCTTTATCAAAATTTCTATAAACATTCTAGCAAACTTAAACCTTCTCTTTCCACTTTACAAAGTTGTTGTGGGTCTAATCTCGATAATTTTGTAATATGCCCCATTAATTTAAAGGATGCAAACGATGTTGACACAGGTGCCTTTGTTTTCGGTTTATATAAGACAACATTCAATGAATTGCATTCTTTTTCAATAATAGATCAGATTCCGACTTGTTTCATTATACCCTGTCGTGAAAACGCCCAACATTTCACAAAAATTCGCTTGATGAAAACATTTAACTTTGAACGTATTGAAAAATACTTTAATACTCAACCATTAGATAGTTCACTTCTCAATTGCAATCCCTTTATAAAAATGGCTCAAAACCGAGCCAAACAGATGTTCACGGCTTTAGGTGTGTCCCATTACACACCTAAATGTGAAATACAGGGTTCTGTTGAAGCTCTTATGCCTGAAATAATGAAATTAGCTGGTTTTGGTGATCTAGAAATAGAATCGTCACAATTATCTTCTTTTGTCAGCACATGGTCACCTCGTCTTTTCAGCTCAGAAGTCCCAGCTAAAGATGGTGAGTTCCAATCTCAATTATCTATGAGCGCATCTAATGAGTGATTTTTTTGCTGAAATTAAAGCACCATTCCAGTATTAACGTTTTTTTCCTTATGCTTTATAGAATAAATGAGATGATTTGCCAATTCAGGAAACTCTTTGTTTAGTTGAGTAATTAACTCATGTCACGCACGATCAATTTTAAGCAGTCATATTTTTAAGCTCCTGCTACATGCCTTCCTATACAAATGAATGCCAGCTTTGTTTTCTGTAATTAAATTTAAGACCACCTGATTTAAATCAGGTCGGTGATCTCAGCTATATACTTGAGTCAAATGGATGGCCTGCGCATCAATATCTTGATGATAGTTATATGGCTATAATGCGATTCCTTTGGAAAATGAGAATCAACCCACTCATTCAGGCCAATCTTTTTGCAAAAACCAGCCACTAAACCCAAGTGATCTAAACGTTTTACATCGTATTTTGACGCGTCCATTTCTTACTTACAAAAGGGAGTATAAGATCAAAATCCAGGATCTGTGTCAAGAATTTTTTTAGAAATTAATTTAAAAAGTTACTGCGGAAGATGGACTCGTGCATCCTTAAAAAATTCAGGCAATGGTGGATACAAGAAAACACCACCTTTGAATTGCAATAATTTTTTTGAAGGACTAAGCGATGCTGTGACGGTGTGAAAACCAACCGTCATTATTTTGTACAAGAAAATGAAAACCTTGGATTTGGTAATATTTTTGGTTTAGTTTTTTCTAATATTTAAATTAAACTTTAGCACATAATAAGTCATTCACAACACGCCATTTAACCGCTTAATCAACTACTGAAAGTAATCCATGGTTACAGAGCTTAACCATAGTTGATTAGTGATGAATTCCCCTGCCTTGTTGCTGTGCCCGTAGAATTCGTTTGTTGATATCCCTTGCAACCTGAGGAATATCGCGTTGCAACACAGACAGTAATTTTTTATCATGGGCTATTTCTTTAGCCAGTGACAGCAGTTTTTTATCCAGCTGCTCCTGCGCATAGCCCTGTACTTGTTTTAGCTCCCGTGCACAGTGCTCATATTGCTCGAGCACCGGGCGCTCTTTTTTAAGGGCATCAAAGCGCTCTTGAGGTGTTGCCTGCTTTAAAGCGTCCCTATCAGCAGGTGCTTGACGGAGCAATTGTTCAAAACTCATTTTGAGGCGTGCTTTTTCCAGAGCAATCGAATCAATTGGGGTGATTTCACCATGGCGTCCATCCAGTAAGAACAGGGGTGCACCGTATTCTCTCATGCACTGACAGGAGTCAGATATCACCAGTTGCTGGTCTCGTCCATGATTTTCACTTAAAACAAAGACTTTTGAAGGTTTAATCTCTTTTGCAACCAAGGCGCTTAAAAGCTTGGAATGCTCCTCCATTCTTGCAAGAATCACTAGAGCATCCGGATGGCTACGTGCTGCAGCTTTGGCATTAAAGAGGGTATCGGCAATGATAAGAACCTCCCTTTGCCCCTGTTGTGCTACATAAAATCCCTCGCGAGCACGGCTTTTGCTGCCCTCGCCTAAGATTTGGGCGCCATCTTGTGACAAGGCAAATACGGTCTCACCGCATAATAAGCCCTGTGCGTTAGTGCGTGGTGCTAGCAACGCAGGCACTGACTGGCCTTTAAAGTCAATACGCTCTAAAAAGCGTACATCACCTAAATCAACAGCAGAGCCTAAGTCTTTGAAATAGCGTTCTCCGAGGGTTCCAACTACTGGCACTGCCCTCTCAAATAGGAATTGGTTTTTTGCAATCTTCTCTTGGAATTGAAGCGTAAGCGCATCCTGACCCTGCTCCACAAGCACATCATTCCAGTCCACTTTATCACGATGCGCCATACCATCAGGGGCAACAATGCGCACGTCTATTCCCTTCTCACGCAAGCTGTGACATGCTTTTTCTGTAGTTTTACGTGATGCAGAGCCATCCCCGTCATTATCGGCCGCAATTACCACCTGCTTGGGCGCGTAAGCTTTAATTACCTCAGCCATATTAGCGATGTTACTGACACTAAACGAGACTAAAACAGTAGCCTCCCTATTAAGACTTGCAATGGATGCGGCAGTTTCAGGGCCTTCCGCAAGGTATAATATTCCACCCGCAACACCGGTTTGTATTACTCCAGCATAGCCTTTATTGCTGCCCTTGGTTAATTTAGGTTCTTTTAAGAAGGTATTTTTGCCAGCGGTTTGCGCATCAAGATAAATCCGCTGCACACTAACTACCTCACCTTGTGCATTGCGAGCCGCAATCACAGCTGCCGGTATTTTATTGGCCTTTTCAATGGGCGCACCGGTTGCATCAAAATCAACCCAAATAGCCCCCTTAGGCCAATAGCGAATTTCCATGCCCTCGAGTGTGTCTAATTTTCGATGTTCCAGGAAATACCGCTCGGCAAGACTGCCTTTCGCATCTTCAGTACCATTCCATATACTTTGAGCCGAGGTAACACCTTGAGTGATTTTATGCGCTAACTCGGGGTGTATAGGCTTAGGCTCCTGGCGTACAGGGCGCAGCACACCGGATGCCTGTTTTGCCTCGCTGTCAGAAAGCCCTGCCAAAGACGCCCCATAGGCCAGCGCTTCGGGAAAGGATAAATTAAGGTATTTTTGAATGGCACTCACCGGTGTGCCGCCCACCTCTTCCGTAAAGCTATACCATTGACCTGCATTAGAGCCTTTAGTTGATACGATTAAACCCCCGCTATAGCGTAAATGATTGGAGGTGCGCTCTTTAGGCTCCCCTAAAATGGCCGTATAGGTATCAATGGGATTATTCATTAAAGCGTGAGTAATGTGCTCTATATTCCATAAATTCTTTTGAGGCGCCTTCTCCTTCAAAAGAGCGCTGGTTTGATTCGCACGGGCTTGCTCAAACTGCCGGGCTTCTTGGTTTAGTGTTGCAAAGGAGATGCGGTTGTCGTACAACAGATGATAGCCTGCCTTATTGGCCAACAGGGTCTTGGCTAATTCACCCCGAGAGGCAGGCTCTTGCGATAAATACTGCATGATAGTGTTTTGTGCCATGTGTTGACTCGATTCACGCTGCAATGTAGCCATATTAAGGTTAATGCCTGTGATATCCTTGCTCAGCCCCTCTTGTTGCGTACAGGCTTGTAGCAGAAGAAAAGCTGCACTATTACGCTGCATCATTACATGTTTAGCTTGTAGGCTAAGGCCGCGTGCATCGATTTTTAAGTGCTTTAACGCTTTGACCTGCCCCCATATCTTGGCGGCCTCTACTTTTTTATCCTGATAGTCCAAGGCCAGGCGAATACGCGTTTTTATCTCGTGCGTGTCTGCATTCTTAATCCGCTGCAAATACTCATAATGGGCAGCGCGCTCTTTAACTTCTTCATATAAGCCATACACCGCAAGGCCTGCCTGAAAATCTTTTAAATTAGCACTGATGTACTGGGCCATATGCAGTTTTAAAGGCTCTCGGGTAGCCTTGCGATATCGAGTAAGGTAATCCACGTGTAGGGCCTGCTGATATAGCTTAACGGTATCGACTTTTTCTAAAGCAAGAGCTGCCACATGTTCGTGTAGAGAGCCCATAATCTCATGCGCTAATACTGAGCGCTTCCAGCTTAAGCCTTGTGCTTGCTTAAAATTCTTAATTTTATGGGGTGATTCTTTTTTACTGCGCTCTATGGCTTTTTGCCATTGCACATAAGCCCCGCTGGCAGCCACTTTATAGCGCTGAACCTTTTGAATGCTGCGTTTCAATTCAGGAGAAGCTTTGGCAATCGTTTTGCGCTTTTCATAAAACCAACGTTCGAGGTTAATGCTTTTCCAGCCGTCTTTAAGGAATTCATCCACATAGATGCCATACCGTTTAGGCTCTAATTTGATTTGATGTGCTGCTGCTTGTTTTCTTAAATTACCTTGACTTATGGTGCTTGAAATCTGCTCCGAAAAGGCTTTAACCAGCATCCGGTCTTTATATTTCTCATGGTGTTGGTGGATGCGCTCAGGTCTTATCCCAAAATGGGTAGTCAGTGCCTCGAAATGCGCACTGGAAGCCAATTCAAAGGCCAGTCGGTCTCGGGTGACTCCTGCTAAGTAGAGCTCTTGTTTATCCAGACTGCTGGCATGTGCCAGCTCTTTTAAGCGAGCACCCACCTCATTATCTAAGGCCTTGTAGCGGGAAGCTGCATTTACCAGGGCTCGGTTCTCTAGTCCAAATACCTGCACCGCACTTTCGCGGCGATGGATATCAGCCCGTTGTTCCATATCGCGCAAAAAGACCCTACGCACATCCTCATCCGGCATGTGGTGGCACAAGGCCCCATAATACGTTTTTATGGTATCTAGTAATTGGAAGGCCAAGGTGGGTGAAACCCTGTCTTGTCCCTTTACTAAGGAGGTAACAAATCGGTCGCGTTCATAAAAATCGTATGCTGCTTTTACCCGCTTATCTCCTATTCTATTGCGCTCCAAAGCCATGGCATAGTGCTGTGGATTTTCCATGATGCGTGCTGCAATGGCGCCATTGCGCAGTTGCAAGGCATAGGTGGTGCGTTGCAGTGCCTCTTTTTCGGCACCCTCAATACCCTCCATGTGATTGAGCAGCACCGCCAACTCCACGCGATTATCACTAAATTCTGCAATAAGCACCGCATCGTGTCGTCGAGCCTTTATCTGCGCTTGAGACAACTCATAGGCGGACTGCCCTTGCTCTACTGCTGCCTGATAATTAAAGAGGTAACTCACCGCATCAAAAATACGAGCCTTGCCTTTTTGCAGAAGCTTTGTGGCACGTGATGCCGAGTGCTCCAAGTTAAACCCACGCCTTTGGGCAAAAGATACGGGGAAATCCGCCAGGATGTCATTTAGCCCGTGGCGCGAGACCGACTCCTTAAGATGCGCTAAATCTACAAAATGCTCGTGTGCTGCATGAATATGTAAATGGGACTTATGCCGCGTTGCTGCTACTAGAAACATATGCCTGTCCCACCCCTCACCATCCACCAACACGCTACACTCTTGAGTAGTATGCCCTTGTAACTTATGCACGGTTGCAGCATATCCGTAGGTAAAATGACGGTATGAGTCTGTATTAATTGAAACTACCGCTCCGGTGTCACATTGCACTTGCACCGTTTTAGCATCATCCGATACATGAAGGACGGTGGCAAAATCCCCATTTCTAACACCCACGCCTTGGGCGTTTCGGGTAAACAAAAGGCGCTCACCCACTGCCACGTGAATACCACCAGCCTTTGCCGCAACAAGAACACCTGAACCCAGGATACCCTCGTCACAAAGACGCCCGCGGGCCATTACATTAAGCTTATTCACCGTTTCATTTTTAAACGCTGCCATGATAAAATCTTTAATATCATTATCTTTTTGTGCGCTGTAACTGGCATACCATTGATTAACCGTTTCCTCAAAAGCCTGAGATTGGGTTTCATGTAGATGCACACATCCTTGCGCTGCATATAAATCAAAACCCTCACCAGTACGATTGGTCTCAAGCAACAGCGTAGCCTGGCGCTGCCAAGCTAGTTCCTGGCGGATAATGGTATCAAGCGATACAGCGCCTAGAGCGTCCACCATTGCGCGTTGCGGCGCGCCACGACCTACGGGTTGTGTTTGCTCCACATCTCCAACGCCTGCAAATTTCGCCCCAGAAAGTCGTGCGATTTCCATCACTGCACTCATATCATCCAGGGATACCATCCCCATTTCATCCATTACCAAGATGGTTTTTTCATCCATCACGAGGGTAGCGCTATTAACCGCCTGCAAAAATCCACAAATTGTTTTAGATGCAATGCCCGTTTCGGCTTCTAAGCCAGATGCCGCTTTTCCTGCGGTTGCAAGTCCCATCATTTTAAAGCCTGATTGCTCCCACACCTCCTTAGCTGCCTTTAACATATAGGTCTTACCCGTACCGGCATACCCACAGACTATGGCGGCATTTCCAGAGCGCGTCAGGTGCACTAAAGCACGCTGTTGGGACTCATTTAATCCGAACTTAAGGCCCACTTTGGCTACAAGACGTTTAGATACACTGAAGGTAGTTTTTGCGGCTAAAAGATGGGTGGCCTTTAATAAGGAGTTCTCTAAATCAAAGGCATGGCGCCCAACAAAATGCTCCCGACCGTCTTCACCAAGACCTAAGCTAAACACCTGCTCATGCGCAATAATCTTGGTGTAAATACGCTGAAATTCGGCCTGCGAACTTACCTGCTCCAATACCGATTTCTTTAATGCACGCTCATTAAAAATGCCCTCTTTGGTTTGAATGGATTCCAACAAACACTCGAAAACGGGGTCCGATACTGAAGGAGGCGGCGCATCTTTCACATCCATCTGCTCAAGAAGTACATGGCGGTTGATGGCATCAGTCACCGTGTTGGAATCGAAGAAAAGATGCTCTTGTAAGATTTTTTCAGCCAAAATAGCGGGGTTGTTTTGAATCGCATCAGAATTAGTTTTTCTGATTAATACGTTTTCCTGAATCTTCCTCATGGCAATGGCTTGGTCTGGGAAATGGGTGAATTTTCCGATTTTAACGGTAGGCGTTAAATCAATGCCGCGGTCTTTATAACTGCGGTGGTCGATGCGCTCATGAAGCCCTAAGGTCTTTAATTTTTGATTGGCCGCATCGGCCCAGGCCTTACGAATGCGCTTTACTTCCTGTGATAATTGCGCTTGAGTGCAGCGAATTTTTTTACTAAAACCTGTATCGGTCAAAGTGCGCATTGGCAGTAAGACATGAAAGTGGTGATTGTTCTCATCCCAGTGGATGGCTACATCACAAAACAGGCCATTAATGGCCAGATGGTTTTGAGCGAATTCTGAGACAAGCTCTATCGCCTGCTCCTGATTGAGTACATTGGGGAGGGCGATATCATCATGAAAATACACCTGGGAGTCTACCCGCTTTTCTGAAAATTCAATGTGATTCCAGGCGTAAGTTGAAAAGGACTCACCCTGTGTGTCTTCATGTTTTTGACCTTTGCTATCAACAACCACACCATGTCTTAAAGCGGTGGCCCAAACTGGTGCATCTTCTGGAAGAAAGCTGTTGACGTACACTACATCGTTTTTATTACTAAAGTCTTTTGTCTCCCCTGTTCTGTCACAGGTCTTTTTTTCACCGCGAATATAAGCTGCAGCAAAGACTGCGTTTTTTCCGTTCCCTCTTTTTCCAATTTCGCGGTGGTAGTGATACATGGGTAATGGGCCTTTTTGTTTTTTTGATTTTATTTTTTTATTCCATGATTCTATAGGACTAATTTACCAGAACGCGCCACCATTGCAAAGCAATGTATAAGTGCGCATGGGAATGATTACCGGTTTCGCTGCGCTCATGCTTTTTGACATTGACAGGGGCCAAATCCCTCTATAAAATCAATTAAAATAATAAAAAGGTATATTCAATGGGTAACAAAGAATCTGTGGTTACTGATAAAAAACAAGTGCTTTCCGACCAGATTAAAAAACTACAATCCAAAATTGATGCCATTGACACGCAACGCGCTGAAAAAATTAATAAGCTTGCAAAAAAGTTTAAATTATTAGAGTTGGATGATGACATTATTGAAAAAGAATTTTCTTTAATTAAAGAAAAAATACGCCTCTACTTTAAATAAAGCCACAGAAACAGACCCTGTTAAAAAAAACTAATTCGTAAGATTAATAGATTAGAAGTGCGACTGCATATTGAAAAAGTTAATTCCAGAAAAAGCACCTCTCGAAAAAAATTCTTTAATGGAATGTATGCTGAGTACAGCGGTTTAGTATTTAACGAAAACGGCTATATGGACTCCCCTGTATTTAATAAACTACTAGAGGATATGAAAGAATTTATAGATAGGGAAATTACTAGAGAGCACCAAATTTATGCCATAGGAAAATCTTATCTGCAACAGAATTTGAAAAAAACAGACCACGTAGAGCAACTAAAAATTATATTAGGTGAGGACTGGAGGGCTTTACGATTTAGAAATTTAGTTCGGTTAGGGGCTGACATCGACAATGCAGGTCTTGGGACTTTATCTAGAGCCACTTTAATAGGTGCACTCCTGTATCAAAAAGAAAAATTACTGCGACGTTAATGATGGAATACGCACATCAGTCTCTTTTTTTATGAAATTTTTAACCGTTTTGATATAATATCTGTAAGTTGTTTTGACTTATAGAAATCTTACACCGGATGAATTAGATAGTAAGTTGAAGATTAAATTCCTAATGTGGAAGGGTGGCTAAAAATGGTATCAAAGATAGCCATTTTGCAAAATTGGAAATCTATTACTAGATTAGTTTAAGGAGAAATACATGAGAGAAAAAATTAGAAGTGAATTATTCAAATATTATTTATTCCCCTCTAAAAATAGGATTTGGGCATACCAGGATAGAGTGGATTTTGTAAAACAATTTCTTAATAGAGTTATGTTTTCTAGTGGTTTTCTAGGCTTGTTATTTATATCTTTAAATATACTGGAGTGTAAATTTGCTTCTAAAATTGTTTTCCCTTTTTTTCTTGTCTCCTTGATGTCGTATTACCTGTATGGCGTTATGATCTCTTTATTGCGTAATGAAAAATTAGGAAAAATAAAAAGAGCAAGAGAGTAATCAGCTCTTCTAGAGATTATTATTGCTATTCCATTGCATTTTATTAGTTACCAATGAAAGATGGGGTTTGAAGCCCAGTGGCATCACTCCATATTACGGAGACCCAAACGCAACGTGTCGATAGCCACTACCATTACTGAGGAGCAGCCCTCTAAGAAAGGCGCGGGCTAGTTTCCCGGTAATGAGGCGTGGCTATTCCACAAATAGTACAAAATTGCAGTTGGGCCTAAGGCTTCGGAAGTTGCGCTCTGATCCAAAATTTTATAATATTTTAATTATTATTGAAAAAAAAATATCTGAATGTATTGTGCCTTCGCAGCTGTAACCCTTTAATATGGGATTAACCCATTTTTGTACCACGCAATGTTTTCAATGTGTAAGAAATATACCATTTGCTTCCAAGTTTTTCAGGAATTTCGTTAATGTATTCCTTGGTTAAAGTCTTTATAAACGACTCTTGTAAACCAATAGGCAAATATTTCTTGGCAGGAGTAATCATGCTGATGAAAGTAAATAATTCCTTTTGATTTTTAAAAAAAATGTCTTTAACTTTCTCAGTATAAACAAGACTATCTAGACCTGCATTATGTGCGTAATTTTCATAGTCATCATTATCAATAACAGTGGTTATATCTTCGTAATTTATAAAATAAGGCTTCCATTTTTTTTCGCTTATTATTTTGTTCCGCGATCGAAGTAAATATTGATTACGGTCTGTCATAATTAATGCGATTTGACCATTCGGTTTAAGTGCATTGGCAATGTTGTTCAATGCGTCTTGTTTATTAATAACCCATTGTAGGCAAAAAAAACTGAATACCCAGTCAAATGTTTTTTTATACAGTGATTTTTCTGCATTTTGAACTAAGAATTGTACAGAATCTATGCCAGCATGGTCTTGTTTTGCCAGAGTTATCATGTCCTCAGATAAATCTGTTCCAATAATAACTGAGCCTGGGAATTTTTCCGCTATTCTCACGGTAATTTTCCCATCACCACATCCAACATCCAGGATTTTGCAATTTGGCTTAAATTCTAGTTTATCTATTAATTCTATGGCGGAAGTTTGTTGTAATTTAATTGAATTTTTTTTGTATAATTCCGCGTCCCAATGTGGTTGTTTTACGCTGTTTTGCATTTATTATCTCCAAGTAAACGTATTCGTAATATTTAGGAAAATACCTACATGAATGCATGGGTTTTAAGAGTAGCTGCGTAAATCGCCGCCGGAGCCCGAACTTCTTTATCACATAGCACATCTATGAGTATTGGCCCAGGAGTATTCAATGCCTCGTGATATGCAGATTTCATTGACTCGTTACTATGAACACGAAAGCTTTTTAATCCCAAGCCCCCTGCAATGGTCGCCCAATTATGATCAGGGATGCGTGTTAAATACGGTTCGTTTTCAATATTATTAAAATGGCTTGCTCCATAACACCCATTGTTAAACACAACAAAGATGATATCTAGATTCAATTTTGCTGCCGTTTGTATTTCCAAACCACTCATTAACATGCAACCATCGCCCGTAAATACAATCACTTTCTGAGTAGGGCGAGCTATTTTAATCCCAATTCCTGCTGGAACAGCCCATCCCATCGGCGCGAATGTTGTTGCTGCAAAAAATTGCCCATACCCATATGTTGTCCAATAATGTGTGACATATGATCGATGCACCCCTGCATCTGCTACAGCAATCGTATTTTTAGGAAAAATTTCACGAGCTTGCTGAACAATCACAGCTGGGTGTATTTTCCTTTTAAAATTTAACGTGTCGTTATTGTCATTTGATCTCAAAAATAATTTATCAACTAAATTGGATGCGTGATTCGTATCCATCCATAATTTTCGGTTTATTAACCCTGCATTTAATATGGTAGCACCAACTGTATCAAGGTGATCTAAAAAGGCCAGCGGTTCCGCAACAATTCCCTCTCTAACTTGCAATACCTGGCCAATGCTGCTCGGGTCACTGTCTACTTGGATAAAATTTGGGTGCTCAATGAAACCTTTATGCCAAGCCAATGTTGTCCATTGAGTAGCGTTAAATCCAAGTAAAATAATAATCTCGGATTTATTTTTAATTAAATTATCAATAGCACGTTCATGGCCTGAGTAACCAAATATTCCTAAAAAATTTGGATGCTCCTCATTGAACATTCCTTTTGAACTAATGGTTGTTGCAACTGGAATATTATATTTTTCTGAAAATGTCTTAAGTCTGTGATAAGTGTTTTCGCCGCGGCAACCAGATCCGATTATGATTGTAATTTTATCGTGTTTGGATAAATTTGTTGTTATCCATTTGTTAGTAGCTTGAATATCGATGATGGAAGCATTATGGTACGACTTGGTTAGTTTTTGAGGCTGTTCTGCGGCATTGGCTAACAAAATATCTTTTGGAATACTGATATAACCTGTCCCTTGAGAAGGAGCTAGCATATTACCAAGCACCATTCGGAAATAGCGTGGTAATGTTGATGTGCTAGTAATGGTAATGCTCGCTTTGCATACGGGTTTGAGCATATCCACGGTCGAAATCCCGCTCTCTGATGTATCTTGAATTGCACCAGTGGCTTGAAAATCCATTGGAATTTGCCCGCTAATAAGTAAAACTGGAGATCTATCTGCTTGTGCGGCAGTGAGCATAGAAATTGCGTTAACTACTCCTGGCCCATCGATTGCCATACACACGCCAATATGATTTGAAGCTCGTGCATAACCGTCCGCCATAGCAGCAGCCCCTGCTTCATGAGCAGCAACAATGGGTTTAATTGAGTAGGTATGTGATGTTTTTTTATTAAAACGAGACATTAAAGGGTTAATAAGCTTTCCTGGTACCATAAAAAAAGCACCAACTTGCTCTTTTTCCAATAAGCGAATAATATATTCCGAATTATTAATTGTAGTTTTCTCAGTCATGGAAGTTCTTCATTTGTTATCTTAATTTCATAAATCTTTACTCCAGTTCTTATTATATTATTTTGAGTACTATCTAAAAATGTATATGGAAAATGAACGTTTTGAAGATCATTTAAATAAGCTAATGCACGGTTATTGGTAAAGTCAGATAAATGTAATTTTTCTTGTTGCCGTCGGATAAAATAAGAAATGAATTTTTCTGCATGTTCATGCGATTTACAGACAGTCCATTGTAATGCTAAACGCGAACCTGGTCTGGGCTTTATTAATGGCATTGTACTTCGATGAAGCACACGGTAGTCAAAAATGAGTAGGTCACCCGCGCTTAGTGGAGTCGTAGTATATTCAAATGATTCAGCTTTCACTAGCAGTTCTTTTTTCTGTTGAGTAAAGCGGTGAGTTCCGGGAGCGATATCAATACCGCCACCATGATTTGGACAATTATCTTGTAAATAAATGTTGCATTGTAGTACTCCGGGTAATTCAGCAGTATCTGCATCGACAAATGCATCATCTGAATGCCAACCAACATATAAGTCTTTGCGAATTGTGAAATTGGGTAGAAAGTGAAAGTATTTTACCGATAACTTATTAAGTATTTGAATAAATGAAGAAGAAAATATAATATTGCTAAGCAATGTGCTTTTCAACAAACTGGTAGGCATAAGTGTGCTACTGTTCTCTTCAAATAATAGTTTTTCGCTTTCATCTCTAATGTCAGAAATACAATTTTTTGATATAAAATCTTTGACTATAAGATAGCCATTTTCCTGAAAATCCCACAAAAGATTGGTCATGTTAATTCCTTTATATTAATCGGGTATTTGAATATTGGTAACCTAACGCATTAAGTGGGTTCTGCCAATTTATCCCATTTATTTCTTGATTTAATGATGGATATGATAACACCAGAAAAAATTACAATGCTACCAACCAACTGCGGGCCATCCACAGGTATACTAATTAATTCAGAAAGGAGAACTGTAAAGACAGGGATGAAATTGAAGAAAGCACTGGTGGTTCCGACTCCTACATTCTTGAATCCAATATTCCAAAAAAAATAAACTAGAACTGAACCAAAAAAAGATAAGAAACATAACGCGGCAGATAGCTGCCAAGTTAACATTGACCAGTTCATTCTTCCTTCTCTTAGTGATGCCAACAAGATTAGCATTATTGCCCCTGTGCACATCGTTGCGCCTACACTTATCATAGGATCTGTTTTTTTAATATAGCGTCGAGCGAATACACAATAAAATCCCCAACAAAGATTAGCAATAATGAGAAAAATATCTCCTTTCGAGATATTTAATTTGAATAAGTTGGCTAACATGCCATGAGTTATTACAATTAAAACACCATAGAGTGAAAGTAAAGCACCTAGCTTCTGTTTTAAATTGATTGAATCACCAATTATCCATGCTGATAAAAGTAACGTAACAAGTGGATTTGTTGCCATAATTATAGAAGCATTTACTGCAGACGAACTCATTAATCCAATGAATAATAAACTATTAAATCCTGCAATTCCTAATATTCCTAATCCAATAAAAATTTTCCAGTTTTTAGATATCTGTTGGATTAAAGTATGCCGATCCTGAATAAAGACAAAAGACATAATAATTATGGAAGCTAGTGAATATCGTATAGCAGCAGCTGTTAACGGGGGCATATCCTTCACCACCATTTTAGTAATAATAAAGCTTGCTCCTCCAAAAAAAGCAGCTAACAACAACAGGATGTAAGTTCCGGTATGGTTTTGGTTTTTTATCATTGTCTATTTATCCCTTTGCCAATACCAAGAACTGCAACACGAGGCGCAATTAGACAACGCTTGCCGTTGGAAAGAGTATGAATTGTTAGTTTATTAAACAAAGGCACATTATTATCATACAACTTTGGAGGTTGATTAAGATTGATGGTTTTAGATTGAATTACCGACAATTCATTGTTTGAAAGCGTGAAAAATGGACTCAAAATATCTTCAATATTTATCCAAAATTCATCGCCCCTTATATTGCGCAATTCAGTAATATTTTTTGAAGGAGGTAATAATTTCTCAAGACTAAAAAGTTCAATAAGGTAGGAAAAAAATTCTTTTTTAAGATCTACAGTATCTTGTCCATTCAATGCTTCTAAGTAGAAAGGATCGTAAATGTACTGGATTTCAACGTCATTAAAGTATTTCCCTAGTAAGTTCTTTAATCCATCCTGTGTCACATGTTCATAAGGATGTCCATAATGGCGGTAGTGATGAATCGCTTCACTATACCAACGTGCTGTAGCGCTACCTGATTCGAAATCGTGGAGTATACAAATACCATCTTTCTTTAAAGTTTGTTGCATAGCATCAACAAAACCAGAGCGTTCATTTACAGGGACGTGATGAAAACCATAAGCGGCAATTGCTACATCAGCACATTCTTTTTTTATAGGATGACTCCGATAACTACCCCAGAACACTTGTTCGCCTGCTTGATGAGCATATTCACACATGCGACGTGATACATCTAAACCTAAAACGTTAGGTTTAGATGAGCTGCATATTAGTTGTTTGATTTTTTTAGATAGCGTACCGCTACCAGCCAAAAAATCAACAATTAGGCGGTTATCCCAAGAGGAAGTGGCCGGTAGATGTGATAGAAAAGTATTAAAAATATTTGACCAACCGCATAGTCGCGTAGAACCATAACGATGACTATTTTGATTTCTTGTGTATAGACCACTCAAGCCTGCATGGTCAAAGCCACCTTGATCAATAGTAGACATTTGTTCTATATGAAGGTGATAAGCTTTATCACTTAACTGGGATTTATCAATATAATTTTTTATCCCTGGACACTGTTGGAATAACCTCTCATTAAATAATCTATCATTTTTAAATATAAAATTATTTTGAGCTAATGCATTCGCTTCCATGATAAGATCCTTTTATTTTACAGCCTGAACTATAATTCATATAATGTTTATCGGGAAAAAAGAATAGTAAATTGACGAGATCTATATTGTCAAGAACAATATAAAACAGCAAATGAATTCAGTCCCCAAAAGCTGCCTCTTTTTCGTATTGATAGGGGCTAGTAAAGGATATTAACTATGAAATATATAGACCGGTTGAGTAAGATACTAAGATTTCGGATAAGAAGTTCCATTGCAACTCAAAGGTTAATTGATGAGATATGCAAAGGGGATGTCTCAGGAGTAATTGAAGTTATTAAGACTTATCCTCCAGGATACTTCAATATTCATTACAGAAATCTTTATGGCAATTCTTTAATGCATCTGGCAGCTATGTATGCACAATTTCATACCTATTCCTTCCGCAATTGAGAGAATTAATTATTGCATTAATTCAATTGGGGATACGTTTAGATGTAAGAAACAAAGACAATAAACTCCCTAAAGAAGTTATACACACAGGCTATTTGATAAATATTCTTAATGAAGGCTACCTGATGCCTGCATACCAACTCTTAGCCATCTCTGCTACAAGTTATGGAAGTGGTGCACGCTTTAATTATTCAAGGATTTATCCCGGAATACGTTTAACTAATGATTTAAATTTGTATTATGGCAGTAAATATCCACAAAAAAGATGCGAAGTCCAAGATAAATTTCCTTTACTTAATCAGGCTGATGGAGCGCTTTCTCTTCATGAAGGTTTAGCTCTTAGTGGAGCCTATCAAAAGGGAGTTGATACTAGCGTCAATAATTATGTAACTATCAATATTGGCTTTGTAGTATCAACGAAACCTCATGTAACAACTGCAAAAAAAGATAGGCGCCGACAGTTCATAACCGTTCCCATCAGAGATAAAGAATTTGGAATAGTTTGGTCTTCTCGCCAAAACATAGCCGTGCACTCAGAATCATTGCTGTATGATTACTTAGCAACTCCAGAAAGTATTAACAATATCATTAGTACCATGCAATTAATCTATAAAATTGTTCCAGGATACAAAATTTATGCACTTATTGTTGATTTACATACGTTTAATAATATGTGCTCAACATCATGTACTCCTCAAACTTTTGATAATCAATTAGGTGGTAGTTTTATTCAGCTTCTTGAAGAAAAATTAGGCCGCTTTAGAATATGTTCTTCCGCGTGAAAAAAGGCCCTGTCCCGATTTATTCACTCCTGTATCAAAAAAATTACATGTGGTGACTCGCGTAAGCCATGCGAAACATTTTAATTCCGAGGAAGACCCCTCCTTTTCTTTAAGAGAATTAAAACCCATACCGGTTTTTAAAAAAGTTGAGGAAGTGAAGGAAGTTAGAGATATAAAAATGTTTGGTAATGCTGTCGTTTTTAGAAGACACTAGGGCTGAGCATTATCATAGATTTTGGTCAAAAAGCAACACAAAAGCTGGGGGAACGCTAACACGCAATGCAACTTTTATAAATCAAACTGCATTTATAAATTACTATCCAAATGCATCCCTAGGCAGATTACAAGCTTCAGTAAAATATAAAACACAAGAAACTCTTTTAACAATGAGAATATAAAGATTAAATTGTTCAAAGGGCTATAACAAGGCCCTGTGATTTTTTCATAAAAGTAAAATCCACAAGAGAATTAATTTTTTCTAAGAAATTGAACTTTAGGTATCAAGTAGCAAGTACTAAAAAAATCATTCTAAAAATAGAAATGCGATTTATCTAATTTTGATTTGGATGAAAACTTTGTAAGCGGTATGCGATTAATTAACCGCATACAAAACTTTTGCCAATCCTTCACTATCTAGTTTCCGTGTCAAGCAGAACATATACAATTATACATAATTAAATCTAGGTTGATTTATTTCAGTCAATTGGAGACAATTGCTTTTAATTAATCCATAGCATTCATGAAGAACAATTTTATGTTTTTAATATCACCGGCAAACCCAATTCACTTAAGAAAAATATATTCGATGATCTTAGCTCTTGCAAAACAAGAAGGGATTTTAAATAGAATCGAACTGAGCCAAAAGCAGTTTGAAGACATATTATTTTGTGATATTCCAAAACATTTTGCAGCGATTGCGGTAATTGAAGAGAAGGTAGTCGGGGTAGTTTTATATAATTTCACCCATCATAATATCTGTTTCAATATCTCTAATGGTATCTATATCGAAACGATGTATGTTGAACCAGAATTTCGCAATAAAGGTATAGGAAGCGCTCTTTTTAGCTATGTTGCAAGAGAAGCTGAAGAAAAATCCTGTTCACGAATAGAATGCTGGGTGTCTGTTAATAATGTTCCAGTCAATCGATTTTATCACAATTTGGGATGTGTAGCATTGAACCAGTGGGTTATATATAAGTGTGATAAACAAAGTATTGCAAAATTAATGAGGAAAAATTAATGCGCTTAAATCTGTCAACCAAAGCCTTATTGATTGCTGTTTCTGGAACCATACTTCAATGGTACGATTTTGCATTATTCGGATATTTTGCCTCTATAATTGCTTCGACTTATTTTCCTAATTCCAGCACATTTGCCGGATTGTTAAATACGTTTATCCTTTTCGCCGTAGGTTATTTATTAGCTCCTTTGGGCTCTATTATTTTTGGATATATTGGGGATTGTTATGGTCGAAAGAAAGCGTTAACTATCAGTATATTGGCAATGGCAATTCCCACGGCCCTCATGAGTATTGTTCCTGGGTATCAAGTCATTGGCATTGCAGCTCCCATCCTTATTATGTTACTGCGTATTATGCAGGGTTTTGTGGCAAGTGCCGAATACACTGGATCTGCAATATTCCTTGTCGAACATGCTCCTGCCCAAAAGAAAGCATTTTATGGATGTCTTACCAGTTCGGCATATAGTGGAGGACTTATTCTAGCAGGGCTGTCAGCTTCTTTTTTTACAGCATCCTTTATGCCGGATTGGGGATGGCGGGTAGGTTTTGGTTTTGCCTTGATTGCAGGAATCATCATTTTCTTTCTGCGCACCCGAATACTTGAAACACCAGAATATCAACAATTAAGCATTCAGGAAAAACCGAAATTCCCTTTCATGACCGCATTAAAAGAGTCTCCGTTTGCAATCGTAGGCGTTATAGGGATTGCGTGGATGGTGGGCATTATCACTTTTGGTACCTATGTTTTCACCGCTACTTATCTACATAGTTTTTTTAAATTACCGCTAAGTACTGCAACTTTTATTATTACTATCTCTTTAACTGTAGATGCGTTTTTAGAACCATGGTTTGCAATAATTGCCGATAAGATTGGCTATTTGAAAGTAATTAGAGTCGGACTTGCTATCCTTTTATTATTCACAATCCCTCTCTTTTATTTATTATCCTCCGGCCAAACACTATGGATTATGGCAGGCATGATGTTGTTATCCTGTATCATAGCCATCATTTGCGCCCCATTAAATGCTTATATGGTTTTATTATTTCCCAAACAATACCGTTTCAGCGGCTTTGGTGTTGCCTTTCATATTGGCATCACAATATTTGGCGGAACAACTCCTTTAGTCATGATGTGGTTGCTGCATAGTACCAATAACTTAACAGCACCAGCCTGGTATTATGTATTTGGAGCTTTTATTGGATTATGTTCATTAGTAATTTGTGAATATGGTCGAAGTAAAAGAGTTGTCTATGTTACAGTTTGAAATTTTTGAAGATTTTTTCTTTGAAACACCGATCAAACCAAGGCAGTAATTTATTAGGCGATCACCTAAGCGAGATAAATTTAGTATTAAGCCAAGATCACTGACTTAGTGGATAATAAGAAATTATTTTTTTAATTTACCAATTTTTAAAATTTTTGAATTAAATTGCAAATAAGTGTAATTACCTTCTAACCAATTTTTTTGTTCTTCACTTAATTTATCGTTTGAGGACTTAATTTCAGTAAAAAAGAATTCTTTTTCATTGAAAATCAACAAATCAGGCCAACCGCAAAAATTTTTCCAATAAGCCATACATAAATAGTGAAGGATTTTTTTTATATTAAGGGTCCCCAATATTTTAACTACTTGTTTAGCAGTATAAATATCTTTTTCCCTATGTAATATAGGCGCGGTTTTCTGGACACAAAAAAAGGTTTATTAAGAGCTATTCTTCTTAATACAAAGAGGAGAATAAAATGTCTAAAAAGCGAGCTTATTATACGGCGGCCAAGAAAGCAAAAATAACGCTAGCTGCGATTGAGGGGAAACTCACACAAGCGCAAATTACCAGTGAATACGGTGTGCACGCAACGCAGGTAAAAACTTGGAAGCAATCGGCCATCAAAGCCATTAACGATTTATTCTCTGGGGCTAATGAAAAAGAAGCCAAGTCCCAAGAGCAGCTTGTTGAGGCATTATATCAAGAAATTGGTCGACTTCAAGCGCAGCTATCTTGGCTAAAAAAAAAGCATGAACTTTAGTCTGGATGAAAAGCGCGTCATGATTGATCCTCTTGCCGAGCTCACCATTCGTGAACAATGCTTGCTATTAGACTTGCCTGTTTCAAGTTATTATTATAGTGCCAAGCCCATTTCTGTCGAAGATGAAGGGCTTATGGCGCTACTTGATGAGCACTATCTGCAGTATCCATGTGAAGGTAAAATTAAGCGGGCAAGATGGCTGTCAAAAGAAGTAGGCTATCCTGTTGGTAAACGTCGAGTAAAAAAGTTGATGGAAATGATGGGGTTATTGACTGTTTACCCAAAGCCAAATACAAGCGTTCCCAATAAGGAGCATGAGGTGTTCCCTTATTTATTAAGAGAGGTGGATATCACCCAACCGAATCAGGTTTGGGCAGCAGATATCACCTACATCCGCATGAAAGGAAAGCATGTGTATTTAGTAGCTATTATGGACTGGTATAGTCGTTATGTGATTGGATGGGCTATTTCGCCTACTATGGAGGCTGAATTTTGTATTGAGGCGCTTAGAAACGCTTTGCTGCATTCGCGTTGTGAGATCTTTAACACGGATCAGGGATCTCAATTTACCTCAAAAGATTGGATAAATACGCTAAAATCTCACCACATTTCTATCAGCATGGATGGGCGAGGACGTTATTTAGATAATATATTTATCGAGCGATTGTGGCGTAGTGTTAAGCAAGAAAAAATCTACCGGTATGATTTTGATACAATTGAAGAGGTTGAGCTGGCTTTAACGGAGTATTTTGAATATTATAATAACCGAAGGCTTCACCAGTCCTTTAATTATTTAACGCCCGCAGAGGTGTATTATGGCCGGAAAAGACCATAAACCCTGAATGCAGAGCGTCATGACTTACCCACAAGGCCCACAGGCCTATACGAGAAAGTGAAGCTCTCCTGACCTGTGGACTTGTGGATAAGTCATTCGGATAGAGTTGTGGTAAAATGACCTAAGACAATTCGTAGTAGCAACCACTATTCATACGGTATTGAGTAGGTTTAAACAGGTTAATTTGAGTGAATTTTTAACTATAAATGATGGATGAATAGCTCTTATTTTTCCTTAATTTTGTTCCAGACATGCGGACCCATATCACC
>JACCWN010000087.1 GCA_013697625.1 Legionella sp. | reverse complement strand
CTAACAAATAATCCCAGGGCATTTTTGAGCATCGAAACATCCAAGATATTGAAGCCAAAGTAAGCTTACCAAGACTTATACGTTCAAAGTTAGCCCAGCAAACGCTATTTGTAAGCACAATAGCCGTGATACAAAAAGATAACCACCATCGCTGGTGTCGAGACATCCTTTTTCCTGGTTGCGCAGCTTCAATACAATCGTTAACTGATTCAATAAATTGTCTTGCAAATTCAAGCGGTTCTTTGAGGAGCATTCCTTCTCTCATCAATAAAATGCGCGCAAACTTATCACAATGGTGAGTGGCATAAAAGAGGGGTGGTAGTCAAATTAAAAAACTTGAGGATCGAGTGTAAGGGTAAGACCGTAAATTTCATTTGAAATGGCCACGTTGGTCCATTTGGGAGCTTATATGACTTTAATTCATTATCTTTGGGTGGGGCCTCCCACAAAAAATGACCAAAATGCTATAGCAGGCCATGATGTTGCTGGTATAATTGCTATGGCGCGCAGTATAAAGGCCCAAGGTATCGGTGATATTGTTCTTAATTTTTGGTGTCTAGGGAATTATCAAAACTTTTATGAATCACAATTCACTGATGCCGGACTCGAAAATATTATAGTCTGCTCAATTGAACAAAACTTTACATCAGAAACAAAGAGACTAAGAGGCGCAGATATATTAGAGGATTTCATAACTACTAATGCAAAAAGCCAGCTTGTAAGCGAGAGAGTTGCCTTTAAAGATGGGTTTTCCATATTTTTATTGGCTACCCAGGGTGGATTTTTTTTCGATACTAATATTTTTCCAATTTCAGAGAAACAACTTGATCTAAATCAAGTGATAGATACACAAAACCCTATCACTGCTTCTTGGTCTTCAAGAGGTGGAGAGGGAGATAATGATTTTTACCTAATGTATTCACCTACACCTAATAATCAGCATATGCAACAAGTTTTTGCAAACTGGATTAGAGATGGAGAGGCCCGGGCAGGCAAATTGCATGCCTTTTCTGTGATTTGTGCAGTTTTTTTAATGCAGACTCCCGAGTCTGGTTTATATAAGATCTCAACTTTAGAACAATTATATCTTTATAAGCAAGACCAAAAGATTTTTTATTATATAGAGATTGAAGATGAAAGAGAAAAGCGAAAAGTTCACCAAAAGTTCTATCTAGAATGGGAAGCAGGCATACCTGAATGCATAAAAAATTTAAAATTTGGAGAATCAGCAGAAAATCCTGTTGAATTTTATGATAAGGATCAAGCCACACGATGGGATGTACTATCTGATATATTATCTATTACATCAGTAAAAGGTCATACCATTTATTTAAAAAATATGCCCGCATTTAGTCCTGATAAACTAAACAATATGGGTATCAATAAGATACATTATGGTTCTTGGACTGACAATCCTAATCCTACTAAAGGCCTAATGTTTTGGATAAATACCACTAATAGATTGATAGATTATCTAAATTATGGAGATGTAAATCAAAATTATTCACAAAATTCTTTTAACAAAGAATTTCAAGAGGCTTTAAAAAAACAATATGGGCTTGAAATTAACAAAAATTGGTCTTTGTTGCATCATGCGGTATTAGTTAATGACATACCCCTAGTTAAAGCATTAATTGCTGCAGGTGCAAGGCTAGCCATAAAGTCCTCTATCAGATTACAGGAACAGGAGCACAATGTTAGATCTACGGTTTTTTCTAGGAGGAAATTTACAGCTGAGGAGTTAGCAGCTCACTTAAACCGCATAGAAATATTACAAACTTTGCATACAGCTAGAACACAACTATCGGCTACACAGTTTCAACCTAAAGCAACGCCACCACAGCTTAGTATGCTGTCAAAAAGTGTTTCACAAGAGGGCAAGTTTGCTTATCAAACCTCTACAGGACCAGTCTTGTTTAAATTACAGACACGGGATAAATGCGAATTGAGAGCCCCATCTAATCAAATAAAATCTAGTATTAAGGGGTTTTTTTCAGGAAGGCGCGAAATTTACCATGGCAACTATATACCTCTTTACCTATCTAGGCTGTAACCGATACAGGTTATACGTATAAGGGTTCTGTCTAAGGTAAATTTAGATTAAATTTACCTTAGGCTTAGTTGCGTATTTCGAATCCGCCTCATAGTTTGACCTGCCCGGTTTTTTACTACCAATTCAATCTAGAGAGCTCAGCCCCACGTGTTAAATTAATATTCAGTCCAAATTTAAATTTTATAGGTGAAAAGAAGTATTTGCATAAGGGGTATGGCTCCATCATTTTAGAGGAGTTTGCAGACCAGATATTATCTTCGCATTTTAATTATTGTTTGATAGATCCATTCACTAACAACCAACGCGCAATAAGAGCCTTTGAAAAGGCGGGGTTTAAAGTAGTAAATCAATTTCAAACACATGAAACCACATGGATGATTAAGAAATTAAATCCTTCTGGTGTTTGACATATCTTGTCTTTCTGGAAGACTGATGCGCATCTCTTTTATCAATGGGGCTCCTTAGTTTAATTAGCACAAAGTGATCATAATTTATGAGAGGTTTCAGCAGGAACATAACCCTGGTTATTGTCAAGTTGGATTTTTGTCTAATTGATTTTTTCCCAATGGCTTCGCAATAAATGCGTGGCGGTTGTATTGTTTCATAAAAGGTTGTAATTTTTTTATAAACATCCGAAAATAGTCCGATATTCCTTAGCATCGGTAAACATTATGCCAATGAAATTGATAAATAAAGTCACTGTTGTAATTGGTGGCGGTAGTTGGATTGGCCGTGCAATTGCTAAAAAATATGCCACTGAAGGCGCTAAGGTTATTATTGCAGGCCCCACCTCATCTAAATTAGAACAGGTCATTAAAGAGATCATCGATAACGGTGGTCATGCCACTTTTGCCTTATTAGATGTACGTAATGAAAACCAAGTCGATTCTTTCTTCAAGCACATTGAAAATGTACATAAAAAAATAGATATTTTGGTAAATAGCGCTGCCATATACCCCCGTTCAATAATTGATAAATTGAGTGTTAATGAATGGAGAGAGGTTATAGATGTGAATTTAACGGGTGCTTTTATTTTGTTAAAATATGTTTCTGCTATCATGCGAAAACAATCAAAAGGAAAAATTATTTTTATTTCATCTGTTGCTGGTGAACATTTAGGTATATCAGGCTTTACCCATTATGGAGCTTCAAAAGCAGGTATGAATGGCTTGATGAGAGCTGCGGCTATTGAATTAGCTCCTTGTGGAATTAATGTGAACAGTATTAGCCCAGGTAATATTGTCAACACAAAAAGGTTTCATATTGATGAAGTGGCTATGAAAGAAATGACTAAAGCTATTCCCCTTGGGCGAACAGGCCAACCTGAAGATGTTGCTAAGCTTGCATTATTTTTAGCTTCTGATGACGCTGATTTCATAACAGGGCAAGATTATGTAATCGATGGTGGAGAAATTATTCAGTAAGAATTTTAACTGCCAAGCTTGCTTTAAGCTGTGAGTAATAAATGATTTCAAGACTTTTTTAATATGATATTAAATGATTATTAGAATCTTATTTTCTTGATGAGAAGCTCAAATCAATCTTCCAAGATGTTATGGGCAATCAGCAAGTGGATATTCTTAATGAATGAATAGGGGATGCTGCTGAGACCCAGTTGTCATCATTCATTCAAGCTGTTTTATTCATTCAATCCAACATTGGGGATTTTTTTGGTTTTTTATTAGCTAATAATCAAAAAGTTATCTTAAAAGTTTATTCCCCGAAATTATCTAAGACTGATATGGGTCCGCATGTCTGGAACAAAATTAAGGAAAAATAAGAGCTATTCATCCATCATTTATAGTTAAAAATTCACTCAAATTAACCTGTTTAAACCTACTCAATACCGTATGAATAGTGGT
>JACCWN010000085.1 GCA_013697625.1 Legionella sp. | reverse complement strand
TCAAGGTCGAAATCATGCGGTTTTTTGAAAACATTGCTCAACACAATGATAAATTAAGCACATTATTGACTAAAAACTTCCAGATCATTGGTGTGTAGAAACCGAAAACTGATTTGCATTAGGTATATCTTTCTTAACAAAAATTGCCAAATTGAAATTGATTTTGATTATTAACTAAATTTGGTCGACGTAACAATGCTTTAATTCTTGCTTTTAAAACTTCGTTTGCAACAGGTTTTGTTAGGTAGTCATCTGCTCCTAAGTTAAAAGAAGATATTTCACTTTCAATACCATTATCTGCTGTTAACATGAGTATTTTCCCCAAATAGTCCTCTTTAATTGTGTGACATATTTGATCACCATTCCTGCCAGGAAGCATTATATCTAATATGACTAGACTGCTCACGATTGATGCGTTAAACAGCTCTATCACCACGTTTTTCAATAGCTACATCATAACCTGCTTCTTGTAAGCTTTCTTTGAGATAATTTGCTAATTTAAGGTTATCCTCTACAAGCAATATTGATTTATCTTTCATTCGTGCTTCCTAGGCTTCTTTGAAAATAAAAGACATAAAATTTCCGGTATAAAATCAATAGCTACAGAACTAGAATTAAATCGCGCAACATATTGTAGCATTAATAATCACTCTATAGCTTCAATAATATGTTTATTTAGAGCAAATATATACGAATTTACACAGTACGCGGCTTAAAGAGGTTCATTACATTAGAACTACTATTTCTCATCCACCATATCGGAATGTGGCCATTGCTGGGCTGCGTGCAATACGCGGAGTATTTGAACATTGGGTTTTTTCTCACGGTATACAATGATATAGTTTGCCCATAAAACTAATTCTCTGGTTCCTTTTACGCGCCCCAAACGACCCATTTCAGGAAAATCTGTCAGCTTTTTGGCTTTTGCCTCAATATCATCTTTAATGCGCTGGGCTGCATCCGGGTTATCATCCGATATATAATCCACAATTGACAAAAGATCTGCGCGAGCTAATTCCAGCCATTCCAATTTAGACACGGCGACGTTTCCGATCAATTAGCTTTTGGACTTCATCCATCACCTGTTCATGCGGTACAGGAGGGTGCGTGTCAATCAGTGCTTCTTTCACTTTGTCGCGAAACCAGACGTCGTATGCTTGGGGATCAGCTGTAAGCCCAACAGGTAATCCTCCTTCCTTGGTTATGCGAGTTAGCAGAATACGAACGGCATCTGATATGGTTAAACCAAAGTTAGCAAGTTTCTTTGCTGCATTAGCCTTTAATTCATCGTCCACTCGGACATGAAGCATTGAGGTGTGACTCATTATTAGTTCTCCAATATGATCTATAATTCATTATAGATCTCAATTGAGATACATTCAAGTTTTGCATCTAACTTAAAAAATAAAATCTGCTATTATTTGTTTGTGATAGATAACATTTAGATTCTTATTGGCTGACACATAGTAATGATCTCACAGATTAATTTTTACGTCCAAGTGTCTGCCTATAAGATTTGTTGATTTAAACCGCCGATTTGGGGCTATGGAATTTGTATTGAATCGATTATGCAAGGCTCAGACAAATTAGTTGAATTTACGCTTTTGCTGCCCCATGTCTTATAGTGATCTAAGCGGAATTTTGACCTAAATCTTTTTTTATTAATGAAGTTGGATTGGTTTTTTGTAAAAATTACCATAGTTATCCATGCCTTTGTGATTGGTCATTTAGAAACATTTATTTTTTTCCAATTGTAATATATTCGGGGGGATCGCCGGAGTGGGTTATCCATTTAGGCAAAAGCGATATAATTATATTTAATCGTCCAGAATGACAACGCGGGCAACTCATGATATCTATTCCGGTGAGTCTTAGCATGAGCTCCTTACAGTTTTCTTTTTCTTTGGGTTTAATCTGGCGTTGATTAAGTGCTGCGCGTGCTTGTATTAAATTAATGGACTTTTAACGATTCGCTAAAAGTCCATAGTGCCGTAAACGTTGGAACCCTTTAGGCAGGACATGTAATAGGTAACGTCGAGTAAATTCACTTACATTTAATGTCATTATTTTTTGTTGGCTATTGTCTGCATAGTCCCGCCATTTAAATGAAACTGTATTGTGTTGATAGTGTCAATGGCCAACAGAAATGATCCACTAGTGGCCATTAATTTTGATCCACCTTGCTGACTAATTTTTTCTGATTAAGATTATTTTTTAATCTATAACTTTCCCCTCCTAACATAAAAATTTGAGCATGATGTACGATTCGATCTATTATTGGAATAGCGACATTTTGATCATTAAAGAAGTCATTCCACTGTCCAAATTCTTTATTAG
>JACCWN010000083.1 GCA_013697625.1 Legionella sp. | reverse complement strand
AGATCGCAAAAGTGACTTTGAACCCATTTTAATCGAAAAGAGACAAAACCGGCTTAAAGTGGTTGATGATCAAATTTTATCTCTTTATGGTCGAGGAATGACTGTTCGTGACATTCAGGAGCATGTTAGATGAGATCGAAAAGGAAATTCGGAAATGGGATTTTCTTGATTTAAGAAACTATCAAATAAAAACAACAGCAAAAGAGATACTAGATTAGCAGAAATCACTGATGGACACTTACTGGAAATGAAAACCGATCATGTGCCGGCATGGTTTAAAAAAGCGTTAGGAAGTAAATTTAATCTGAATTACAAAGTTGAATAAGTCAAGAAAAGTGAACCTTCTTTAGAACTTATGTGTTTAGATGATTTTCTCATGATTTTTTGATGAACCAATCCAAGACGTGGCATCATTTCCATTTGATGTTGCCAAATTATGAGCCATTGTGTCAAAATAATTGAAATTTTTCCAGCTGGATCGATCCCCAATCACATAGAGCCTGCGTTTAGCTCTACTGACTGCTACATTCAGTAAATTAGGAGATTCAGATGCCCATTGTTTAGCTCCTGAACGTTTCGGCTCCCCACCTAAAACCAAAATAACTATATCTGCTTCTTTTCCCTGTGTTGTGTGAATTGTACCAATATTTAAGTTTGGATAAAGCGCTTGGTATTTATACAATTCATTTACTACCTGTTTAAATGGCGAAATTACAAAAATATTTTTTGGATCAAAACCATACTGGATTATGTTATCGAGCAATACATGCAACTGTTTTCCTTCGTCAGGAATAAAATGACCTTCAGCATTTTGACTTGATACATTAAACCAGCATGCATCAGGAAGACTAAGCGTTGCGCCTACTGGTGTACCAAAAACCATTAATTCATCATAAGCAATTTTATTAACAATGTTAAACATTGGGTTGTCGCAACGGCGATGAACACGCAATGGAGAGCCTACCCAAAGGAGATTATCATTATAAGGTAAAAAAGTGCCGACGGTGGTCACTCTGTCCGCCAACATCTGTACTGATGTCCATTTAGGAATCCAACTTTCACTTACCTGGAAATATTGTCTTAAAGATTGTTGTGCTGTGAGCGGAAGTGTAACTATTGGCGCAAGCTGTAAAGGATCTCCAACCACCACAACCTTTTTAGATCGCCAAATAGCTCCAACCGCTGATTGAGGTGTTGCTTGCCCTGCTTCGTCAATTAGCAACCAGCCAATATCTTCTTTGCCAAGGTGCTTAAATAGCCTATCAAAAGAAGCAAATGTAGTCGAAACAACGGGAATCACAAAAAAGAAGGTTAACCATGCCGCTTTTACCCCTGCTTCAGGGGCATCTTGTGGAACGGTGCCGCCTAAAATATCCATCATTGCACGCATATTTTTTCTAAATAATAGAGCATTGGATAGGATGAACGATTTATGCAAATTAAGAGCCTCTAAAAATAAAATAGAGCGGGCCTTATTCCATGCGTCATCTGCCCAAGGAGATGATAATTCTTTCTCTGTATCATTCAGAATCCACTCATTGATGTCTGGAATAGTAGGGTATCTTTGAACAAGTATATTGAACATACTCATGGCTTCGTTAAGTTTTGTCTCAACCATGTGAATCTCATCGTTTAATGAAGAATTATTTTTTTGACAATTCACTAAATTTTTGGATATTATTTCTAGTTTTTTTTCTAATAGGCAAATACTTTTTTCTTCATTTTGGATTGCTTCCAAATATAAATTATCTTTTATTGACCAAATCTTATATGCTTTTCCAAGAGTAAAAATAATATCAATAAATTTCGGTCGAAACTGATGGTGTTCTAAACGTTTTTGGTTGATTTTATCTAGTTGTACCTGTGAGGATAAATACAGTTCATTTTTGACGGAATATTCTTGTTCAATACCTTTTAATATTTCAACTTCTCTACCTATTCTTTGGAGCAAATCTCCTCGATCTTTTTTCAGTGCATTAATCTTATTTAATAGAGTGTACCATCCGATGCGTTCATTTCGTATTTTTTCTTCATCCTGTTGTGCTTTTTTAAAAGAAGTTAATGCATCCTGCCAGTTTTGTTGAGGAAAATCGCTATCGGCATGTTCTTTTAATAATTGCAGAAATGATGGCGCTCGATTGGCTAGCAAAGCCTCATCGGAATTATCATCCAACAGCTCACCATACCAAAATTTTTGTATAAAATTGTTTCTATTGGCTTTATTTCCTAAACGAGCGGCTACAAGTGCCCACGCTGGTTTTTGTATAAGGTTCGCTGAAAGTTCCCTAAAATAATCAACATAAGATCCCCATGATAAATCGATAGCTGCTTCTCCAGGAATTTCTGTTGTAATATTTTCAACAGCGCCATTATTGCTTGAGGCAACAACTATACTAAAATTTTCAAATTCTTTAGACCAAGATGATATTGCCAACGTGTACTTCTCTGTTTTCCAATTAATTTTTGTTCCAGATAAGATATGTTTGGGATCCTTGTATTCTGCAAGACATATCGCTCGATTAACTACAACTCCGGCAATAAGATCCCTTAACAATGTTGTTTTACCTGTACCAGGTGGGCCATTCACTGCAAAAATACCACTATCATCTTGTTTTAATGTGCTAAAAATAGAATTGATAGCGAATTGCTGACTGAGCACCAATGGGTGATGTCCTACACTTGGCCAGCGTCCATTAGGAAAATGTTGAGGAGCCAAGGTGTCAAATACAAATGGGATCTCTTTACGTACATTTATTTTTTTTTGTAAATCTACGGTGGAATTAGAGGATAAAAAATCTTTTAAAGCTCGCCCCAATTCTCCATGTATACAAGCTTTACTTACCTTTTTAAGATCCTCAACAAAAAAACTATTTAAAAAGTCTTGATCATCTGCTTTATAGGCTTTGGACAGGCTAACAAAACTACTTTTTACCCTGATCTGTATTTTACCATCTAAGTGTAATTTTAGCTTTTTTAAGAGCCGATTAGTAACATCAAACAAATCAGATCCATTGAGCGGTTTGCCAACATTATGACCTTGGCTCTTTAAGTTGATTCCCTCTTCATCAATTTTGCAATAAGTGGCAAATTCTAAAGAAAGTTTTTTAGCACATTTATCAAAACCATCTAGCCAGTTCGATTTTTTCATTTTATTATTTAAAATCTGTCCTAAAGCCCAAGCGCTTGTGGATAATATAAAGCTATCAAATAATGGTCTGCCTTCGCTTGAGACTGAGAAAGCAAAAACACAGCCCTCACCCTCCATTCGTTCATCAAAAGAATCCTCGTCTTGACCAAATACTGCCTGCAAGGACTCCTTAATTAAAAGGTGTGGATATAATGCACAATACACCATGTGTTGGTGGATTAATTTATATTGATGTTTCTTTGTTTTGAATGGATGCGAATCTTCCCATGGGCATAGTGGTTCATTTTGGTGAATTTCGAATACAGGATCTTGTCTAAGTCTGGGCGCGGTTTTTGGAATACGTTGCGGTGAGAAAAACTCAATTGAACGCCAATAGTTTAAAATATCTGATTCTGGTGTCTCTTTGGCAGTTCGTATAGGATTGCTTTTTGTGGGGCTGGAAACATTAGCCAATGCAGGTGCTTTAGTTGCAGAAGTGATAATAGAAATATTTTTAGGAGGGTCTAAATTAGGATCATGTATTTTTTTCTCCAGATACAAAGTTGGGTAATCTAATTTATTACAATATTCCTCCATCAAGTTATGTAGGGTACTTGTGCCATAGCTACAAACCAAATGTTGTATTGAATTGCAAGGTAATTGAATGATAGACATCTGTTTTATTTGTTCAACGGATATTGGAAAAAAAGCTCCTTCAGGCTCGCAGTGCATATAAAAATCACCTTGTAGCGCTTTGCAATTTTCGCAATGATTATTGTAATAAAGTGAATTTGTTGTTTTTGAAAACGATTTATAATACAAATGGCTTATTGGCTGTAATAAGTCCGCTAAACCTTGGGGCATGTCCTCAATATAGTAGAGTATAAAGAAGACATTATTTATTAATCGACTATCATAATCTCTTAGTCCATTGGTTGCTAAAGAATAAACTTTTGTTTTTTTCTTACATTGGTAACAATGCTCAAAAGATTGAATAAGATAAATGGGGTCATAAATTTCGGTTTTGTTTTCACTTATGGCGGGCATCCATTTTTTCAAGTGTTCTAAATTTGGATGATCAATGACATACCAATTCTTTTGTACGGCATCCCACTTGGCGCCTAGTACTTTTACTTGCTCTTTTTCATGAAAAGGTACATTTAAGTCAATTCTTACGTTTTTTTTCAATCCTTTTTCAGACAAACCTAATATCATGATCTCCCAACTTTCCTTGTATCATTAACTTTAACTATGACTTATAACTCAAAAGCCTTTTATACTACTTTAAAGCAATGGTGCGCTCGGAGGGACTCGAACCCCCGACACCTTGGTTCGAAGCCAAGTCTATGCATAATAAATTTTAATATAATCAGTAAGTTGCGATGTAACAAATTTGTCAATTACTGCCTATTACTGCCTGAATCAACTGGAGGTATCTTACACTTTGTTACAAATTTGCTACACCTTCATTTTGATTCAATGGTAAGAGTATTATTGATGATAATCAAGCAATAGGTGTGTACCAGCATTAGGTCGTGTCAATATCAAATAAATTTTAATAAATCCAGATCTTTGTTCCCCTAAAACAATTTGAAAAATTTGGCTAACCACCTATAGTTATAGTATCTAAATTAGTCAAATTATTATTTTGTTAGAGCCATGGAATTATATGAAGACTACTTGTTTGCATAAGACAGTTCATTGCATAAATCAGTATGAATTAATACGCAAATACATCTGCGAAGATTGTAATGAAATAATGATATGTATGTGCGATGAGGAATTTGGAAGAAAATTTCGTGCACATCAATTAAATAAGGGTGTAATTTTAGAGTCTAAAAAAAGAGTGAATGTTTCGTTAGGATTTCAGCCAAAGATCTGCCCAGAATGTAATAATCAACCACCGGTAGCAGCGCCCAAAAAATCTATGAAAGGTGCAACCTCTAAAATCCTTAGGTATTATTGGCGTGAGATCTATTTTGAAACTACTAAGTGTTTTTTCAACTTACATCCAGAAATTGATCCCAATGATAAATTATCCTCAGACTTAGAAGATGAAAGGAAAAAAATCAAAAAAGAAGTAATCGCTAAAATAAAGACTAATCACAACTTAAAGGCTAAGTATCAATATACAGAACAGAGTCAATCACAAATTATTAAACGTACAAATACGGAAGTAATACTGATTAATGCTGAATATGTAAATCGGGAATTGCCCAAAGCTCAAATAAAGGTAGGTAATAATTACTTTGACGTTGACCAGTTTGGCATCAATTATTTCAGATCTAAAGGATTTGAAGCTTTAAAAGTGGAGAGCATTCCTTTTCATGTAATTTTTGGGGTATTTATGTGGCCAGTTATACAAGATCAATATGATGAAAACATTAAACTGGTATCATTTGGAAATCGTGCGGATTTTGATATTGGAATAAAGCAATCACGATCAATTGAAACAATATTGCCCCAAGATTTTGGAAGACCAAATTATTATTTCCGTCGAAAAAAAATTATTTACCAATATATTTCCAAATTAGATAAACTAAATGAATTATTTGATTTATGGTTAGTTCAAAGCGACCCCTTTAGACAATATTTATGGGCTCATTGATATGGGTCCGCATGTCTGGAACAAAATTAAGGAAAAATAAGAGCTATTCATCCATCATTTATAGTTAAAAATTCACTCAAATTAACCTGTTTAAACCTACTCAATACCGTATGAATAGTGGT
>JACCWN010000073.1 GCA_013697625.1 Legionella sp. | reverse complement strand
CTCCTTCCCAGAAGCCTGTTGTCTTGTTTTATTAAATTTATAGTCAAGCGCATGGTAACCGGCATGAATAAACGCGGGAAGTATACAAATCAAAGAACTTAACAAAGTACCAATTATAGCTAATGTGAAATAAACATTTGATGTGACAAAGAAATCAAAATCAGTATCGGGATTAGAAATTTTTTTACAGTAATAAATCAATAAATCCAATAATAAACAAGGTATTAAGGGATACATCATACCCGAAATACCAAAGGAGTATCCGCCTAGAGTCATCCCATAGTGACAATTAGAGTAAAACTGTTGTATAAAGAAGCGACCTGCCTCTGTTATTTCGAAAATGGGACTTACATCCACCCCTATGTATTCCTTGTCTTCTATATAGGAGCCAATTAAGCCTGCAATCTCATATGGATAAGCTGCTTTTTCGTAAATTTCTTTTACGTAAATCTCTTTTCGCGCGCGTAAAAACATAAAGAACCAATTATTTAACCTAACAGAATAAAATATAGACAACAATACGGGCTTCCATGTTATTTGTCAATCAAATCTGCTCTAGGCTTACTTGTCTGAGGTAATCATCAACTGAAACTCTTCATTCCACAATACTTATTCAGAAAAACAAACACATCTTCTGACCATACTGAGCCCCCAAAATAACCAAAAGCATGCCCATCCTGAACTGTTTTTCCGAAAGGCGGATAAATTTTTACTTGAAATTTTTTCTTGTTTCTTTCATCGCTGTAGATAGAACATTGGTAGGTGAGAGATCGTAATCATTTCCTGCTTGAAAAAAGAAAATAGGGGCTTTTGCGTTTTTAACTGCATGAAGCATTAACTTATGTAATTGGGGTGCTTTAGACCAGCTTTGCGCAGCTCCAGCTGCATTTATTGCTGCGCAGTAGTTGGCTTTTTCTACTCCAAGAACCGTTTGGATACCACCAAAGGAAACGCCTGCCACTGCAATTTTATTGGAGGCTACAAAGCTCTGTTTTCTAAGCCAAGCCAGTGCTGCCATTTGATCATTCAAGTGGTCGCCTTTTAGCAATTGGACCATCATGTCCACTGCAAAAGCATCCCCTCCTTTGTTCCGTGCATTATCAATTTCATTGATAATATAATGGCCAACATGACGACTGAGTCCCTGTCCTCTTCGAGAAGGCATGAAAAATACCCATCCATGGCTTGCAAATAGAGGTCCGAGCGCATCGCTAGCTTCATGTGTCTCAAAAGAACTGCCGTGATTGAAAAGGATAGCTGGAAATGGCCCTGATCCTTTGGGTTTATAAATAATTCCTTTAAGCAAAAGAGGTCCACTTGAAAAAGAAACCATCTTAATTTCAAAAGGGGCACCTTGTGAAACAGATTGAGTGTTGATGAATAAAAAAAGACATATAGAGATTAGACGGTTCATTTTAAATTTCATTTACACACCTCTAAATTCGATAATGGTTATTTCTCAAACTCTATTAAGGCACATGGATGTAGTGTTCACTGCGCTCCATCTCAAGGGTTTTAACTAAAACATCCATTAGCATTTATATTAAAAAAAATATATTGTTGAACTACCGCAAATACTTTCTAATCTCTACGACAACTCCAATCATTTGAACTTCATCCGCTTGCTTAATGCTAACAGTTGCCCATAAATCACTCTTTGCCAATAACTGAAATAAACACCCATCTGCTTCACCATACTGACGTAGTACCGTTTGTTTTTTCTGTGTTAAATAAATCAAAATATATTGGCCGGGCTTGGGTTCTAATCCACCATCAATGATCACCATATCATGGGGGTTAATTTCAGGTTGCATGCTGCTATCTTCCACTATTGCTGCAAATAAGATAGGGCTCTTAAAGGATGGATTATAAGCATCCACCACAGTCGTTTTTTCGAATGTGTCTGGCCCTAGAATCTCTTTCGCATAAGGTGTCTCTTTCATGCTCAATATTGGAATATGGCGGAGATTGTTTTCTGCATTCGGTATTAGCTCTCCTTCTGGGTTGTCAGTTAGGCAGAGTAAATAGGAGGCGGATACTGCTAATTGCTGTGCGAGCATTTTGGCTTCTAAAGGCCCCGGGCTTCGGGTGCCTTGTTCCCAATTACTAATCCTTGCTGGTGAGAGCTCTTTTGTCCTTGAAGCTAATTCCTTAATGGTAATACCCAATTGTTTGCGGGATTTGGTAATTCGATTACCTATTTGTTCTCTGATATCCACATTGATCCTTTCAAAATAAATATTTAAATATCCGTTGACTAGAACACGTATTGTTTTGTATCATGACCAACATAAAACAATATGTGTTTATACTGCTAGTATCATTTAGCCTATTTAAACATAAATTCATTTAAAAATCACATCATGTTTTATTTTATTTAACGATTTTTTATTGATAAGCAGAGCAAAATATGGAATTTATTATTATCAATCAGCGAGAACTTGCCGCCCTTAGCGGACTACCCCACATACAACAATTGACCTACATTCAGGGCATTAAACCCTTTGTTGATTACAAAACTAAATTGGTGGGTATTCGTCGTGGCATTAGTTATCAGTCAATCAGTGAAGCACTTTATGTAGAGCCTCATTCCGGGATTAAAAGCGGCAGCCCCAGTAAAGATCAATTACGGCGTGCCTTAAAAGCCCTTGAGAAAGTTGGGTTAATTGTGATTCAGTCATGGGAAAGAAAGCTTGTTTTACGGTGTTTATTACTGGATAAGCATGAATCTGTTCCAAACAAACCCGCCATAAAGACGCAGGATGATCCCACCAGGAAGTCACCTGAAAGAAGTCCTTTGGTTTCAACAAAATCTAAGATTAATACGTTGGATCCAGACACTTCTCAAGAGCCAGAACCCACCATACCTCAAGAATATAATAATAATTATTTTTTTTATTCTATATCTCAATCCTTTGAAAAATTCTGGGATCTTTATCCGCTGAAAAAAGAAAAGGAAATTGCTTTTGAGGTATTTAAAAAACTAAAACCGTCAGAAGTCGTGGTGGATGAAATCATCGCCCACTTGAGAGAACAGATTCAATCACAGCTGCTGAAACGCTCAGAAGGGGTTTGGGTACCTGCCTGGAAATATCCAGCCAATTGGTTAGCACAACGATGCTGGGAAAAAAATATTCAATCGAAGGAGAATGACCATGCAATCCATGAAACAACTTTGGCAAACCAAGAAACTGTCCACCTTGTCGGGATTAAACATCAACCAAGCGAAGGAGCAAGCTTCAATGACACAGAATTCCAAAAACTCTGGAAACTGCACTGAGCAGATTAACAAGATTTTTTTAAAGTTTTCAACTTTTTATGGACACATTTGGCGAAGCCAATTCAAAAATGAATATTACACAGAATTTGCACGGAATGAATGGGCACGAGCTTTAAAAGAATTTGATGAAAAACTCATTGAGCAAGCCGTTAATGAGTGTTTAAAAAACCGGGTAATGCCGCCAGCCTTAGCTCAATTTATAGAATGTTGCAAACAGCTGTTAGCTAAAGAACAACCTTATTTTCAGAGAGAAATCTACAAGCCATGTAATCCCGTAGTGGCACAGTCTCATCTGAAAAAAATAAAAACAATGTTAAACATAAAATAACACCTAACAGGAGAAAATAATATGTTGCTATTAACAAGGCGTAAAGGTCAGCAAATATTAATCGACAAAGGACAAATCCAAATTGAAGTCATCTACGTACGAAAAGGTTCGGTTGCCCTAGGCATTAAAGCTCCACCTCATATTGATATTGATAGAAAAGAAATCTTCTTTAAACGGCTGACAAATCTTGAAAAAATTGATACCAAGGAAGCAGAATGAGATCCATTATGAAGCTGTCCTTTAGCCTAATGAGTATGGCGGCCTTTTCCTCCTTTGCAGCCAATGTAACCCAAATTAATCGCTATGCCACAGTTGCCAACAAACCCTTGGCAGCACAGATTAATCCCTTGCTGGCAGTTCAACAAATACATTTTCCACAGGAAGTGCAAAATATAGGACAAGCGGTTGAGTGGTGGTTGCGGTTCTCAGGCTTTACTTTGGTACCCAAAGAAAAACAACCTGAAAGTCTACAAATCGTTATGCAACAACCCTTACCTCAGATAGATAAAAATTTGGGACCATTGACAGTAAAAGATGGCCTGGAAGTCCTGGTTGGAAAACAATCTTTTGTTTTGATTGAAGATCCTTTGCTACGGCAAATCAATTTTAAATTGCAGCAGGGTAAAACTGGGAGAAAACCATGATTAACCTTAAAGCCGGGTTCAAAAATTTACTACCTATAGGTTTAGGTCTGACTTTAGCTTTTTGTATTGTGTTAATTAAAAAACCCGTAATGAAACAACCTAAAGATTCAGCACTGATTACCGCCCGTCTCAATACCATTCAGATGCAATTGGAATCTCTACAGCAAGAAGTAAAAAAGCCCGCTAACAAAGCAGTAAATCAAGACTTCAATAAATTAGCATCAATGATTGAAGAACTCAAACATAACAATGAAACAAATCAGCTCATCACAGAAAATCGTACCGAGTTAACAAACAAACTTGATTCCTTACATACTATGGTCACGGCTCTTGATAAAAAACAACACCCCATTAAATACCTTCCAATGGATGTTTTGCCATTTAAAATCATCAGCATAGACAGTATTCAACAAGTAAGTGTCGCCACAATCATTTATGACTTCAAAACTTTACCACTAGAAAAAAGCGACAAACTGGCTGGTTGGGAGGTACTAAACATTGATTTTGGCCAACAACGCATGGAATTAAAAAACGCCAATAAAGAGCATGTCGTGGTAAAAATGAATAATGAGTCAGGAGAAACCCATGATTAAGTACCCTTTCTTCCTACTTTGCCTAGTAGCTTACAAAACATCGCATGCAGAACTAAATATTCCAGGCCTAAACCATCAGCCCATCAATCAGCTAGCCATCCAAGATCAAACCTTGGCAAAAACAGGATTAACAAACAATGAAGATGATCTCACTGCTGATCAAGACATCAATAAAATCACTCTCACAGAAGCACAACTTCATGAAGCCAAAGTCTGGGATTTAACACCTGAAGAAGAAAAACGCTACGTATTGCTCATGCAAAATAAAAGCAAACTCTATTACAAAGGGCTAAGACAAACCCCTATTGATATTTTGGGTCTTAATGCTCTAAATGAAGAAGAACGAAACCATTTTGCAGACATTTCAGCAAGACAGGAAGCACAAAAAGTCTCAAAAAATATCGCCTGGAACAATGCTTTTTACAAATCCTATAACCAATTATTTACCAATGTGCCTGTAGTTGGTAATTTTGATCCCTCTCCATATTCCCCCTATGCGCACAAGCCAATTCAGCTCAGTGCAGACGATAGGCTTTACTTTTATATTAAAGAAAAAGATAGGGTCAAAACTATATTGATGTTGCTGTTAGATGCAATAGAAGAGACACCCGACACCCACCTAAATCTGATGTTTCTAAACATGGATGATGCAGCCATTCAGATATGGGCTAATCAACATCAAATTCCACAACATCTAGTAGCTAGTGGGCGAATTAGCTTAAACCATGGTGAATTAAGTTACCAGTCGCTTAAAACAGAAAAAAAAACTGTCCCTCTGCTGTTGTTATCAAAAAATGGGCGTTCCAGCATTGTTGATTTGGGGAGATTTTAACATGCGAAAAATCTGCATTTTTATCGGCTTAGTTCTGGTTACTTCCTGTTATGCTTGGCAAATCATTAATATGAAGCAATACATTAAAGAAGCCCAAGGGCAATTATCTGAAGGGTCATTAAAACTTCAAGAGAAACTGGATGCACGGCTGCCAGTATCTAGCAAAGCCACTGTTGGTAAAGTAAACCGACGAAAAATAACATTAATCAATTTTTCATACCCAGTCTTTATCATTGGTGATGATGCAACCTCTCGCCAATGGCTCCAAGAAAATACTAAAAAATTAGAAGCAGAACGTGCATTTGGTTTTGTTGCCAACATTGACAGCAGCGAACAGTTGCAAGCGTTACAACTACTGACTAAAGCACCTTTATTACCCGCCAATGTCGATGACTTGATGACTATTTTTCAAGAAACCCATTACCCACTCGCTTTTCATGAGGGGGAACTATGGCAATAAGAACCATTACGACCAAACAATCCAAAAGAACATTATTGAATTTTTTGGCACTTGTCCTCTTTGGTTGGTTCATTCTTCTAGCTTGGGCATTCAGTCTTTGGTGTTGTTTAGGGTTTGATAAAGCCTTAAGCGCAATGATGACGCTTTCACAAAAACAAACTCAGGCAATCACAGAGCTTAATAATCTAGCACTGGCTAATAAAATTAAAACATTGTTAGGAATGGTTCCAATACAAAGAATTAGCAATCAAGTCATTCAAACCGAAACCCTTATAAAGGGTAACCTGCATGATGTATTTTTTGAGAAAACAAATGACTTAAATCACATAGCAGAAGATTTTATTTACATCAGCAAACAGATTTGGTTACTTATTTGTTTAATGACCAAAATCATGGTTATCAAACTCATTATTCTTATTTCTGCCATTCCCTTATTTGTATTAGCGACAACTGCAGGCCTTGTTGACGGTTTAAATCAACGCGCCATTCGTACTGCATCTCTTGGGCGTGAGTCATCCTATGTATTTCATCAGCTAAACCGCTATTTCAAACGAGGTCTATTCCTATTACAGGGATTATGGCTTGCTCTGCCCATTAGTATTGCCCCGGCTTTTGTTTTTGTGCCTATCAGCCTGATGTTAAGCATCTTGGTTTCAGTCACAGCTAGCCGTTTCAAGAAATATTTGTAAGGAAGAAACATGAAAAAAGTTTTGCTATTACTGATTTTAAGCCTGCCTATAGTCTCACATGCAAATGAGGAGGCACTGAACCAAACATTGGTCAGAATTATTAACCAAATTAATGCCACCATGCCACTTCTTGACGAGGCTCAAACAGAAATTGAACCCAATACTCGCATTCAATTACACATTAATAATTTTGAAGGCCCTGATGGAAAAACGCATACAGGACTTCGTACTGATTTATTGATTATTCGCAATGCACTGATTGACTACATCAATGAACCTGCCATTGAACCTAAAAAAATCAAGCCATTGCCACTTGATTTTGTTGAAAAGTAAGTATGAACAAAATAGATATTGCCAAAACTTTTGCTACAAGTTTTAAGCAAGCAGCTGGCGATACGCTTGCAAGCACCTATTCTGGCTGCATCCGATTTACAGCCATTATGTTGGTCATTATTGGAATGATTTGGTGCATCAACCAGTTTATGGGTAATGGGGAAAAAGAACAGGAAGGATTTCTTATCCTGCTAGGGTCACGCTTAATCCGCATTGTTTTTGGATTTTGTTTGTTCATTTTAATTCTAATCGTTAAGGGAAATTCACAATGATAAAATTTATTACAACACAAATTGGTTTAGGGCTGATTACTTTAAATTATACACCCGCATTGTTTGCAGATAACTGGTTTCCAAAAATCTCTAATGCCGATGACATCAGTGACGGTAATAAGACCATGATGAGCGTGACCGGCAACTATGTGAAACAAGGATTAGGTCTATTGCTTTTTATCGCAGCGGTCATGAGTTTTATTAAGTTCATCACCACCATTCAGCATGGGATTGAAGAATCTAAGAAAAATGATGGCTCAATGGTGGCCTTTGGTACTTTTGCAGTTATGGGCATTACCTATCTTGCCATCAGTATTGTAGCGGGTTATGTCGGTTATAGCATGATTACCAAATTTAAGGTTTGAGAAGTGGCTATGAACCAACCATCCTCACGCCATTTGTCTCATGATTATGAGGCTTACAAAGGGCTAAGTCTAAGGGATTTATTCTGGATAGTATTTATTACTACCCCTAGCATTACTTTGCTTTTTACCATTATAGGCCTCTTTACTGGATATCCAGTGGCTAGCGGATGCGTTGGTTTTATAGTCGGATTTATTGTGTCAATCACTTTTTGCCCCAAACGCGCAGCCTCCATCAAAGCGGGAAAGCCACATGGTTATTTGAGGAAAAAAATCATATTGCTAATGGCTCGCTGGGGGTTAAGACCTTCCCCTTACATTCATCATATTGGTGCATGGCAAAAATCTAAAATCCTGAGGTAAGAACATGTTTGACTATTGGAAAAAAGTAGACAGTTTAAACCACATCAACCGCCTCTTATTGGTTTTTGTGTCAGTACTTATTTTGATTGTATTAGGCTTAATCATCACTTTGGCCAAAATGCCCAACCGCTTTGAATTTTGGCTAACCCCAACAATGAGCATGAATGGGGGTTTAATCAAAGAAAATGAAATCTCAAAAGAATATGTACAAGGGTTTGTGGCAACGCTCCTACCAGCTTTAAACACGTGGTCTAATAGCGGAAAAACTGAATTTGTTAATAACCTGTCTGGATTTAATTATTATTTCACTCCACGGCATCAAGCCCTAATGCAAAACACCTTAACAGCCTATAAAGATGCCCAACTTTTTAATCGTATACAAGTTGCCAGTCTTTATCGGTTCATGGAAGACGGTGATGTAAAACCTATAAGCACTAATGCATGGGAAGTCCATTTAGTCCTCCGTATCACTCAACGACTCAAAAACGATAGCCCAATGGTTATTGCCGACAAGGTGGTGGACTATCACGTACGAGTGGTTAAGTTAAACCTGTCACGGCTTCAAAATCCTTTTCAATTAGCCCTTGACGGTTATACCCAACCGGAAACGCTTATCAAAGATTTATTAGCAACAGATTCCAAAGGAAAACAACATGAAAATAGCTAACTGGTTACTACCATTCCTTGCGTTAACTAGCATGCAGGTATCTGCTTTGAACTCAGAGCACGTCTTGTGGGATAAAACACCCATCCCAATTGAATTGCCTTTAAATGAAGAGCGGCTTGTGCATTTCTCGCAAGCAGTCAACATAGTGGACAATGAAGCAGAAGATCAAATTGCCGTCTTAAAAGTTCAAGATACCCTTTATCTAAAAGGTAAACAAATTTTTAACAACAAACGATTATTGGTACAGCTAATGCCTCAAGGTGAGGTCATTATTTTAAACTTAAGCGTCAATGATAAAACCCATGATATTAAGCCTGTTGATATTCTTCTGGAAGCTAAAGCAGAGACAGCTACTAATGAAGAGTCAAGTAATCCATTGGATTTTAATACCGTCACATTGACTCGCTTTGCAATCCAATCACTGTATGCACCGCAAAGGCTATTGGTTATACCCGAAGGTCTAGGTCGTGTGCCGATGGAAACCAGAAAACAAGTCAATCTTTTTTATGGCGCAAGCATTGAAGCAAGGCCCCTAATCTCATGGCATGGCGGTGCTTTTTATGTGACTGCAGTGGAATTAAAAAATTTACTGAATAAAGAAGTGGTCATTGATCCGCGCCAAATGACAGGCAATTGGCAAACTGCAAGCTTTTATCCAACAAATACTTTAATGCCTCGTGGCAAAGAAGATACCACTACTATATTTCTGGTATCAGATAGACCATTTGGCACCGCATTAGCTTCCAGTCGGGAGTATGTACGATGAAAAAAAATACCGGACTAAAGGCATTGACCGCCACAGTGGTTATTGTTGTAGTTTTAATACTAATAAACAGTAAGCATAGTGGTAGTGATTCATTGGAGCAACAACATCCAGATCCGAATAACTTAAATGAAGCAATTGCAAGCCAGTTTAATGACAACATTAGAGATGTATCGGCAAGGCTACAAGAAACAGAAAAGAAATTGACAAATCTTGAATCAGAAAACAAACAACTAAAACGGCAGCACACCTATAATCCTGAGATCAACAAAGACATTGAAAGCCTGAAAAAAGAATTGGCTCATTTTAGAAATAGTGAACCCTTCACTCAATCCTATGAAGTAAATGCGGAAAAAAAGTCACCTAAACAACAAAGCATCAAAGATATTGATTTATTGTTAATGAAGCATGAAAACACCCCTAATGAACTAGACTATTGGGATCGAATCAAGAAAAAACATCAAGATCTGACTCAAAAAGTTAAACCGACCCAAAATAAAAAAAGCATTCCTTTCTATACCATCCCAGCTGGATCTGATCTGGGACGAACGACATTGTTATCTGCCCTTATTGGAGAAGTACCTGTTGAAGGAAAGTTAATGCAACCCCTATTTCCTTTTTCAGCCATCATTAATCGGGGCGCTCTCATGGCTGCGAATGGAATCCCTTTGCCCCCCAATATTTCCGGTATGAAAGTAAACGGTTACGCCATAGGCGTTGGATCTTTCCTCGATAACATCAGTTGTGTCAGAGCATATGTGACTTCTGCCCTATTTGTCTTTGATGACGGACATTTTGTCACTGTAGGCAAGGAGCAAATGACTGGTACAACCGAAATGGTCAACAACGAAAGCATAGGCTATCTGACTACAGCTTATGGCAACCCCTGTATAAAAGGTCACTATTTCACCAATGCACCCCGAGTATTAGCAACCCTTGTTGCAGCGGATGGAGTTAAAGGGTTTGGTAATGCCCTGTCCCAATGGCAGATGAGTTATACAGCCAATGCCAATGGTACTTCTGAAATACCTACTGGTTCCATGGGTAAATACGCCTTAGGCGGGGCTTTGTCTCAAGGAACAGCAGAAGCCGCTGACTGGCTCAAAAAACGGATTCAAGGCAGTTTTGATATGGTCTTTGTTCCTGCCTCAATAGGATACAGACCCACACAACTTTCATTTCATATCACACAAACCATCAAGCTTGATAAACAAACCAAGGGGAGAGTTTTAGATTATGGCCATTCACAACAAATTACACAGGATTATAGCCTTAGGTAATGCACTCTTATTAAGTGCTTGCGCCTCGAGCTCGATTGGTTCTACAGCAATTCCTGAAGGTGGGTTAACTGTTAATCAGTTATATCAGCAAAGTCTTGGAGAACCTATGCCCGGCTGGTCTGTCCCTAAAAGGCCTACCAAACCAGTTAATTATGCAGGCTACACAAGAGAGGCATCTAATGAAATACAAAACTTATTTAAGCCTCTTGATAACCCGCAAGTCCCAATTTACGTGTTCCCGCATGTGGCACTCATTGGTGATGAGCAATTATTAAAGCCAGGTTATACCACCGGGTTTTTCCTCTACAAACAAAATCAGTTTGCATTAGCATCTGAACAATATTAAAGAGAACAGTGAATGAAACAACTCATGAATTGGCTGATAGGCCAGCAAAATAAAACAGTATTAACAGAACAAACCATAAAAAAAAGGTTTGAAAATCACATACCCTCATTTGCTGATCAACTCGCAATCGTTGATTTCAGTGATGAGCTTAATCTCTTTTTACTCAATGATGGTATAAGCATTGGCTCAGGTTTTGAATTAGCCAGTATTCCTGCAGAGGCCGCATCAATTTCACATCTGGAATCTGTATTTAAAAAAATTAAAGATACTTTCGCCACTGTGGTGCCATTACATAGAGAAGATCCCTGGGTTATGCAAATGTACGTTAATGACGAGTACAATTTGAAACCAGTACTTCATCACATAACAAAAAGCATAGACCCATTGATTGCCAACACAGCCTTTACTCGTGACTACTTGTCACGCCTTGATGATTTGTTTTCCAAAATGACAAGACCCAATGGATTATTCATAGATCCAAAAACGGATGCACCCTACAGAGGACGACGAAGACGCGTTAGAGTTTTGTTTTATCGGCTATATCAGCAAACCAAAACAACCCGAGAACAATCACTTATCGAGCATCAAGAAGTGATGACCCAGATTGAAGGTAAATTAAAATCACCAGGCCTTCAACTGAAAAAATTAAATGGCAAAGAGTACTACCAATGGTGGGTTCAGTGGTTTAACTCAAACCCAGATGAATTACTTAAACGCTTCCCCTACCCCAATAAGAACAAGCCTGCAAGCTACAACTTAGGCCAAGATGTTTTGTTTCATGAACCCCAAAGTGATGAACAAGGCTTTATTTTTGACGGCATTCATCACCAGATCCTTTATATAGATGGTTTAAAAGAAGCCCCAGAAATTGGTCTACTTTCGCGTGAAAAACCACAGGCAAACCCCAAGCATCGATTTGCCTTGTTAGATAAATTACCAGAAGGTGCAACCTACACGATTCAAGTGACTTTTAGCAGTGATGAAGCACTGGATACGCACTTAATGAATTTAGAAAAAGGTATCGTTGGCACCAGTCTAAAACCACAGCAAGTCAGAAATGATATCAAAACTGCACGAGATGAATTATCTATGGGCAATAGGCTGTTTTGGGTGAACCAAGCAATATTCTACAAAGCAAAAACAAAGGCAGAAGCAGTACAAATCGAAAAGGGTCTAAAGGAATTATTTATTGAGGCCAAAATGCCGCTCATTCCATCCTGCTATGATATACATCCCCTAAACAGTTACTTAAATGCCTTACCCTTTAACTTTATTCCGCTGTATGCCCGTCAATATTTGCGCTTTGACCGACTGATGTATGCCTCAGAACTTGCAGCTTTATTACCTGTTTATGGTCGCAATCAAGGAGCGACTCACCTACCTTGTTTTACTTTTTTCAACCGTTTAGGCGAGCCCGTTCTATTTGATGTGTTACATCATGATTTTATCAGCCAAAATTCCCACATGGCACTTTTTGCCAATTCAGGTGCTGGCAAATCAGTGGCAATAGGATGGATGATTAACTCCCTGATGGCAACGAAAAATGCCCGCATTGTGCTGTTTGAAATGGGTAATTCATTTGACCGCATGCTAATTCATGCCAAAGCTCATGGCAAAAAAACCAAACAATTATTATTAAGCAATAAAAAAGGCGAGGCAGTACCCTTAAACCCTTTTTGTGAAGCCTATAAAGCCTTACCAGAAATCACTGAAAGCTTAAATGAAGAACAAGCTAGCCAACTGGCCCAAAAAATAATGGA
>JACCWN010000069.1 GCA_013697625.1 Legionella sp. | reverse complement strand
GACACTGAAAGCTTATTGTTTAATTTGTTATTAGTCACATGCCCGCCCCTTTCTAAAATCCTTTGTTTTTCTTTTTTGTCTTGAGGCTTGTGCGTTACACTATTTAACCGCAGGGTATTTAATACCATTCCTTTGCTATCAAAAGAGACTGCAAAAGTTACAGAGTCTGCTAAATTAGCGGTTATAATATGGCCTCTCCCATCATAAACGGTCGTTATTGCAGTACTTGACGCATTTGCATAGACGCCATCTGTTACTTCATCATTAATCTTGAGGTAGGTAGACCATAAGCGATGTGCAATTTCTCTAGGAGTTAAACAAGTAGACGTGCCCTTAGGAACAAAGTCATTTTTCTTAAGAACATGCCAGGCTAAGGCATCTTCTTGTTTTAGCCTTAAATTAATAGTCGTGTAAAACCCAAATCCAAATTTTTTGTTATATTTTGATGTCCCATAAGGATTTGTTGGAACATAAAAAGTTTTAGGCATATATACAACCTATTTGATACAACTATTAGCACGGCCAACAGGCGAGGTTAGTAGAGTTTACAAAAAAAATTTGCTACAACCGGGATGCTTAGCATAAAATAAAATTTTAATATGCTTCATTCCTAGTTTTGAGTAAAGTATTATCCATATTTACATCCCTAGAAGGACCAATGATATCTTGCAATAAATTTACCATACATCGTGCAAATGCTTCACTAGCCTCTTTTGGAAGAATTTTCGGATAACCAGAAATGTTCATCACTTTAATGTCACGCTCTACTATTTTTATGGCATCTTGTCTGCTGCCAACAACACTTCCTCCTTCACCCGCGCTAAGATCAACAATCACAGAATTTTTGGGCAAAATAGTGAAGCTTTTTTCGTCAATTAATATTGGAGATTTTTCTCCAATATTTCTCGCAGCGGTGATAACAATAGTCTGATCTGAAAGGTGGGAACGAATAAAATCTCGTTGATTTTCCATAGGCAAGACATAGTAATTAATCCCAGTATTTTCAACCTTTTTTCTATAATGCTCTTTCCGACCAAACATTTGAATAGGTAGTTGCAATTTGCTTGCAGTGAATGCCGCACTTAAGCCAGCGGGGCCTGTACCTATGACAGTCACCTTTTTAGGATCTGATCCTTTATAATGTTTTAGTGCGTCATTAAGCGCAAGCTCGCCTGCAAAACGACTCATTGCAGCTTGTGCATTTCTTGGGTCATCACTGGTGAGGTTTAATAACTCTAAGGCAATCAGCATAATACCTTGTGTTTTCCAGCGAGTAATATGACTAGTATCATGATCAAGAGGATCTAAAAAACCCATCATAATAGTATTTTCTGAAAATAATCTATTTTCCAAAATTTCTCGCTCTGGTGTAGGACATTTAACACGTAAAATAAAGCTATTAGATGGTAATTTAGAGTCTAATGTAAAAATCTTAGCCCCAGCATTGATATATTCTTCATCAGTAAATCCCGCAAGCTTACCTGCCCTGCTTTCAATCATGATAGGAATATTTTTTTTTAATAATAATGAAACTGCATGAGGTGTTAATGCCACGCGACCTTCATTGCTTCGAGATTCTTTAAATACGATTATTTGATCAATCTTCACTTTTTTTTACGCCCGCTTGTATTTTGCAATAAGATTTATGCGGAAATAGCATTAAGATCAAACCCATGGCACAGTGGAATAAAATGGGCATATTCTTTAAAACCAAGCTTATCGCAAACACCGCGGGCGTTTTGTGCAGCCATCAATTGAGCCACCACATAATTTGTAGCAGGTGCATCTTTCACAGCATGTATCATTAAGTCTGTTAATAAGCCTTGTTTTCTATAAGCTTCAAACGTTGCACCATTATAAAGTCCTAGTGTATTGGTATCATGAAAGCCGAGTATCGTAGCAACAGGCTTTGAGTTCATTTCTGCCAAATATAATTTTATTTTGTCTGATGATCTGTAAGCACTATAAAGTCGCCTCATAGCAGATAAAGAGTCAGAAGGCATGCCATAGACTTCGCTAGTTATTTGCATGAAAGCTTCAAATTGATTTTCGGTTTCAACTAGACTAATCCTTGTTTCTTCATTTGGCTTAATGGACAGATTTCTAACTTTTTCAGCTTCCACGGCCACAGAGGCATATTTACCCAAGGGATAAAATCCTTGTTTAGCAAAAATTGATTCCACAGGTTGAGGCAAATCCATATCGTGTGGCCAAAACCAAGTTAATGGGTAGTTTGTTTCTTTAAATTGATTTTTTAATAACTCGCACTTTGTATCAATCAGTTGGGGATCACTGTCAAAACTAATAATACCATTCATTAATGGGAATAGAATCTGAGTTAAATAATGGAAATCTTCCCCCTGCTTTTCAGCATAATAATGCTTATCAGGGTTAGTCTGCTGCACACACTCAAATATTAGTCCTTGAAAATTTAATAAAATTGATTGTGCGGTTGTATTAAGACTTGACCATAGCATGTAATAATCCTTATTAATCGAGAAAGGGCTTATTTTATATCAGGCACTCTAGGTTTTCTAGATACTATTTTGATTGATTTCTATTTGTTATCTGCTAGTACCCCAGGAGTTCCACAAGAAGCTTCTGGCAGTAATTTGTAATCTTTAAAAGCCCCGTTTTTCTGTATGTTACTTAACAAAGCCAATTCTTTGGCAACAGTATTATAAGTACCAAAACGCTGTTTTATATTCCTCGTTTTTTTTCTGCTTCTTCAAATTCAACTAAGGCCTTAGCAATAGTCCCTTTATATTCACCCAAGCCATCCATCCCTGGACACTGAGTTATGCGATAAAAACTGATAGCAAATTTAATATTATTCAGACGTTTCACGAGTTCAAATGCTTCTACCAGTCTGTTTTTAGGCTCATACCCAATCCAATGATTTAAGTAATTATCCAGTAAATTACGTCCTATGCGACTGGTGTTGTTAATTTTGTGATTACGGAATGCACTATTTAAAAATGAAGTCATTGAGAAAAAAGGATGGGTTATTATCGTATCACCCCAGTCATTAATAATGATCTGATTATCATAACTAACCAACATGTTATTGTCATGGAAATCACCATGCTCTATGGTTTCTGGAATAGCGTATTGATTCAGTTGATAACATAGCTCACTAACTCGAGTATGCAAACTTTTTAGTCTATCAATCTCTAAACGTGTTAATCCATCTGATATTAAAAAAGCCTCTTCGTCTAAAAGTTTTAAATAGAGTGAAGGCAAAACCGCTAAACACCAATCAGGGACTCCTAGCTTAAACAACAGATCAATATGACTTGTAGCGCCTTGTTGAATTTCAACGTAAGCGGCTACCCCTTTATTCGCAAGCCCAACTTGATAATTGGCTCGTAAATAATCGCGCAAAGGACGGCCCGCATCACGCATTAGGAAACAACACAAATCCTGATTTGTTCCTACCATTTTTGGTAATATGTCTGGAAATAAGTTGATGAGATAGGGTAACAAAACCACTTCAATTGCAAACGGTCGTGCTGTTTGCTTTAAATAAACAGATCCAATCGACGTGGCAGTATAATAAACGCTAGACCATGGCATAACTCTTACTGGTATAAATGATCCTTGAAGTTGATTGCCCATATCGCGAAGATAAGTTTTCGCCCATTTGACTGCTTGTTGGTGCTCCATTGATGGCTTCTTGCACTGATGATGACTCACAAGGTTGTTTCCATCACAGTTACTTGATGCTGACTAAATTCATCTATGCCTATTTTATTAAATCTATATCGTGCGTAATACGCAGGAAGATTTGGGTCAAAAGTAAAAAGGTAAAGTTTTATAAAATGCAGCTCGAACGCTTTTTGTTTAGTGGCATCAATTAGCATTCCACCAACACCTCGCTTTTGATATGCAGAATCCACAACCAGAGAACCAAGCCAAGGCCTTAGATCCGGCCGTATTCCATCATTTTCACGTAAAGAAACACCGCCTACGAGTTTATTTCCATCAAAAGCAACAAGCGTAATGGGTAGCAACGTATCATTCAAATGATCGTCAAAACGTTGTTCAACACGTTCAATAGGAATATCTGGCACCCAAATACTTCCTAAAACCTTATGCCAAATTTTAGCCAAGGCAGGGATTGCTTCTGGATGATCCTTGAGATACGTGATTTTAATATGCATATAACCCTCTAATCATAGTATAGAACCCCATTGTTGGTGTACATTCATTTGCCACCATCACCTGAGTTGAATTATACTCAAATAAGCAATTTGGCACAAAGTGCAATTAACATTTGTAGAACAGCGATTTCTAGGTTCTTGATTAATGAATCACGGGTGTATAATGTTATTTACGTACTTTAAAATTCATAAATTCGCCTGGCAGAGCAACTCATAAATTTGATCTTGCTACAATAAAGTGGACATATCGATGTTCAACCCATGCTACAATCCCCCTCCAAAAAAGAAGTATGTACTTTGGGAGAGGAACCATGCCTATAAAACAACGAATTTATGGACTAGATACCTTAAGGTCACTGGCCATAATTTTGGTACTTATGTATCATTATGTGGTTTTTATTAGTCATGAGCCCATCTTCGGTTTTCTAAGCAATATTGGATGGGCTGGCGTTGATTTGTTCTTCGTTTTAAGCGGGTATTTGATTGGAAATCAAATTTTTTCATCCATTGCTAATCAAAGAACATTCTCATTAAAGACTTTTTATTACAGACGGCTTCTAAGAACATTACCCAATTATTTGTTCATTCTTGGACTTTATTTTTTAATTCCAGGTTTTAGAGAGTATGAATATTTATCGCCACTTTGGAAATTCCTTTCTTTTACACAAAATTTCGACCTTCATGTGGGTACAGCCTTTTCTCATGCTTGGTCTCAATGTATTGAAGAACAATTTTATTTTATTTTTCCAGCAGTAACATTGTTGGTGCTTTATACAAAATCCTTTCGTGCAAGCTGGTTAATTATTTTAGGGATGATTGCAATTGGGATAATTCTTAGAACCTCATTATGGATTCATTACGTTCAGCAAGCTGAAAGTAATGATGCCTACTACTCAAACATATATTTTTCATCCTTTTGTCGGTTGGATGAATTAATACTTGGGGTATCCCTTGCAATGGTAAAAAATTTCCGCAAAGAAATCTGGGTGAAGGTTCTCGAGAAAGGCAATTTGATTTTATTATTTGGTCTGAGTTGTAGTTTTATGACACTGTATTTATTTTCTCAATATCACTTTAGTTTATTTATGACTGCATTGGGTTTTCCTTTATTAGCAGTAAGTTTTGCGGCATTAATCATAGCCGCGCTCTCCCCCTGTTCGTACTTACACCGCATTAAAATACCGGGAGCATCAAATATTGCTGTTTGGTCCTATGCTATTTATTTAGTCCATAAACCACTCATGGTGATTACACATAAAGCTCTTTTGCAATGGGGCGTAAATCTTCCAAGTGTATCTTTAGTAATAATCACCCTAGTTAGCATTTTTAGTGGTTGGCTACTATATACTTGCGTTGAAGCTCCACTTTTAAAAGTACGAGATAAATATTTTAAGATTTCCCCTATTTATAAAGTGGATTCTGAAATAATCATTCAAGAGAGGCAATCAAAAGAAGGGGTCACTTACAGTTAGCTTGATCAACCGCTTCGCTATTTTTGGAAATGCGATATAAAGTCTCCATTATTTGAGGGTAGATATTAGGTAAGGTCATCTAACACCCACCTTTTTTGGCTCCATAGATTTGCAAATAAGCTTTTACTATCCATAAACATCTGATCAGATTGTTCTTTGCAGATTCCTTCTAACAATGTGGGTTGCTTTGGATAAGATTTAATAATGTCTTTAGCTCTAATTGAACTTTCAATCCCCCATAATTTAATCATAAAGGGTATGTCTGTTGCATACACCACTTCTTTAAGATTTGCCCAGCAACATGCTGCGGCGCACATACAACAAGGTTCCCCAGTTGTATACAAGGTTAAATTTTCCCATTTAACTGAAGGAAATTGCAACGCACATTCATTAATTGCCAGAATTTCTGCATGATTAATTGGACTTTTTTCATTAGCACTTACTATTACAAGTTGTTGGTTAGTATCATCATAAATTGAAGCGCTATATGGAATATTCTGACTAGTTTTTTGATTGAAATGTATTAAATTTAGCATATTTATTTCATATGTGTTCATCAGCACTATTCCTTTTATTCTATATTTCTAATGAAAATGGATTAAATTTGGTATGATAGTCATAGAAATCAATTTTATCTTTTTTCTTTAAATAATTTGAGACTTTGTAAGTAATGGGAATAGCGCCCATTTCATAAGCTACCTTAAGTAAATAGGTAGATAGTATCACCTTCCACAGACCCTCATAGGGTAAGATAAATAAAAAAGCTATATGGATAAAGATAATTGTATCGATGCCCACACCGATAACAGTACTTACTAATGCTCGAATCCACAGATAACGTCCCTTGGTTATTATTTTAAGTTTTGCAAGTAATATTGAATTTGCAAATTCTCCAAAAAAATAACTGATCATAGAGGCAATAAACACTCTGGGAGCTGTACGATAAATCGTTTCATAAGCTAACTGATGCTCCCAATAGGGTGAAGGTGGAAGGTAAGTAATTATCCATGTTCCTATAGAAACAATAAGATTAGCAGCTAAGGCAGACCAGATAATTCGCCGGCTTATTTTAAAACCATATACTTCTGTCAGAATATTATCGAAAATGTAGGTAATGGGAAAAAAGATGAGTCCGGCAGGAAAGGTTATTTGCCCTACAATGGTTAATTTTACAGCAGCTAAATTAGATAAAATCAAAAAAGCAGAGAATAAAATCCCAATGAGAACAACACTTCCTTTGATATCAGACTGAGACAATTCAATTTGCTGAGCATCAGTAATCATTTTTATCCCTGAATATCTTTAGCATATACCCAAGCCCATATCCCAGAAGCAAGTTGCACTTTAATGCGCTTATAATCTGAAACTTCGTAAGAGTCTGCTTGTATTAATTCACTCGGACTAATATCAAAAACTACGCCACTGACAGTGTCATTAGCATTTTTGGTATAATTAATGATCTTATGGATATTTTCACCACTTTTAGCAATTACATCTGGATCTTTGATTTCTAAAGTTAATAATTCGAATCCCAGTAAAACATCCTGCGTTCCGGTAAGTCTACGGCCAAAGTTGGCAATCTGTACACTTTCATACTGAAGTGTACCATATGAAAAAATTTTTTCTGTGTACATTAGGTGTTCTCCTTTGATTATAAAAGTAAGCCCCTCTTAAGCAACCAGGTTACTTTTTAAATTTTGTAGTCTATATTACCATCAGGTTTACTTAGAGAAAATTATTTTTAATTGTTCAGACATATTTACCATATAGTTAGACCAGAGCCCAGAAATGGGAACCTTCGGTTAAAAAATTCTAACGACTTAAATATCTAGGTCAAGGAGCGTTATAGATTTGGTAGTATCAATCGATAATTTAATTTCATCAACTTTATTATTAATCTGGCCTATTATAATGTTTGCACAAGGCTGTATAAGTTCCAGTACATCATCCCAAACTTCTTTTTCTTCTCCCTCACATATTGCCTGAGCTCTTTTTATAACAGAACGATATTGTTCAGGTAAGCGATTAATAGCCCAGTTTGCTGCAGCAGGTTTGGAGCGAATAGCATCAGTCTCTACAGTACTCCAAATGCGAACCAATGTTAACAATACATTACGAGTGTCGCTATACAGTTCTGACATTAGATTTTGTAATGCATCTGTTGTAGCACTCATAAAGTCCTTGTAGGGTACTTTGCAAAGTAATGTAGCTGGAACTGCACCGAACAATGTTTTGCTAGCTAATAAAACTTGAGTAATCAGTACAGCAAGATCAGGCATTTCTTTAGTTGACCATGGTTCTATAATGCCGCTTTCAAATTGAGTGCGTAACCAATCCCCGTATTGAAAATCGAAGTTAGGTGGATAATGCCAAGGATTAATTTTTGCTTTCTCTACAATTGTCATCTCAATTGGTAATTTTGTGCTTTTCATATAAACACCAGAAATGCGAAGCAACTCGGTGGCTAATTTAGTCTTTTCTTCATAAGTTGTAGATCGCTCCGAAACTACTAGTAAATCAATATCACTATATTTTTTTAATCCACCTAATATTGATGATCCATATAGATATACGCCAAGTAAATCTTGTCCAAAAATTTCTTTTACTAAATTGAGGCACTGATCAATTTGTCTTTCTGGTTCATCACCAAGCTTAAAAGCCTTAAGATTTATTTTTCTTTTCATAATACAATCTCATTTTTAAAAAATACTCTTCTTGCAGAAGTTCTACCAATACCAAGCTGTTTTGCAACTTGAGACTAACTTAAACCAGCTAAATAATACCTGCCGACGAAATAAATTCACCAAATCGAACAATTTACATTTAACTACCGTTTAAGTCCAACAAATGAATACTTCATACACATTATGTTGACACAAATTTCTATTAAATTATAATATAAACACAAAATTCATCATCCTGTGAGACAAATTTGAAAGAATTAGCTGAATACCTGAGATCAAACTATCCTGAAAAAAGTGAAAATGCTGAAAATGATTACATACTTCAAAAAATATTAAGAGGATTTCGTGACACAGGGCTTCGCGTAGAGACGGAAGAAGACGCAATTGAAGTATTTTTAGATAAATTTTTTCAAAAATATTCTGATTTATACTTTGAAGGGTGTGAAAAAGTTTTTGATATAAGGAAATTTTGGATAGAAAAATTAACAAGGGCAACAAATCATCATGGGGTGTTTAGAACATCTGCTCGGAGAGCAGAGCTTAATAATCCAGTAATACATATGATGATAAATGTAGGTATTCTTGACTTAGAATGGTTTTACAAAGAACACATTAAATCTCCAACAATCAAAAATTGTAGTTCCTCTCTAATAAGGTATTTTATTGATGAAATATGTTTTCTAAATGATTACCATAGTATTTCAATCCCAGATATCATGTTAAAAAATGGCTGGAATTTAGCCCAAGCAATGGATTTTGCTTGTCCTGAGAGGTTTCAAGTTGAAGAAGGAAGTATTGAAAAATGGTATAACCTGAATGGTATATTAGCCATTGATCTAGACTTTGAAAAAGGCAAATTCCTGCGTTGCATACAGCAGCCTTCATTTACTCTACGTTTAGAACGAAAAGGATTTGATATAGAACAATATAATGCAGATGAGAAATTTCAACAGTTTTTAGATCCAATTACTGGTGAGATAATGCAAGACCCAGTAGTGGCAACAGATGGACGAAATTACGATCGTAGTACTATTGACAAGATTCCTGAGCCAAAAAGAGGGCCTTTTGGAAGGGAAGAACCTTTCGGAATCAATGGATCAAACGAACCTCTTAGAAAAAAAATAGAAGCCTTTGTACAAGAAATAGAAAATCCAATAAGTATTGTAACAAAAGATAAGGCCATTCTGCCAAAACCTGAACTTTTACCAGGCCAAATACGGTTTTTCGATGTTGCACGCACAGGGACGGAATTAGTGGAGCTGACCGCTAGTTATTTTAATAATAATTGATAACTTACCTCATAAGAGGCTAAAACAGCCTCACGTGAGATTTGCGTATTTGAGTACGACATTGTTATACACTATACGCCATTTATAGCGTTTTCCCGCGGCAAAATTAATAATATAATCAAGTGGTTAAAATTGACATGCATGACTCATAATCCGTTGGTCCAAGGTTCAAGTCCTTGTGGGCCCACCAATAAAACAAGTAGTTACGGAAAGTTTTACGAAGTTCCAAAAAACCGTGTAGACGCAATGTAGACACTTTAAACCTAATTTCCCGAAAAATTATCGCTAGGTTTTACTTGGCCGGTTCAATATTTAAACATTCCAAGATTTCCCTCTGGGGCTTCGTTAACTCGGTAAGGATATAACCATACTTACCAGAGTATT
>JACCWN010000068.1 GCA_013697625.1 Legionella sp. | reverse complement strand
CCCGTAGGGGGATCAAAATCAAGGGGGACCAGGACGTCCAGGGCCGCCGGAGGCATACTTGTCGCGTTGGCGAGTCGATTTTAGCCATGGATGGCTAAAATCAATCACGAGGTAGCGACACTATCGGTTAAACGTATCTCTAATTGCTTGAGCAAGAAGACTATCAGAAAAACTGAATTTATATTTTTGTTTAATATTACGTTTAATGTTGTTAATTGCTTTAAGGATATCATCATAACCTTCAATATTACCAATCCACGCTAATCTATTGCCTGTATTTCTCCCGATTGAAGAACGCTCTGCTGCAGAAGAAGCAATTGATTCAAAAAACCAACTTCTATAGCTCTCCTGCTTCCCTGTTTGATATAAATCAAAATCGTCCAAATTTTTCATTGTTCTTTTGTCCGAACGATTGGCCGTCAGTAAATTTCCAATAGCACTTTGAGAATCTGTGTTGTCCAGTTGGAAATTCATTGGAAGAATATCTCTAGGTGGTTTTAATTTAATCAAATTACTCATTAAAGCTATAGAGAATTCAGCTTTATAAACACCAAAAACCTCTGCCCATTCTTTTTTAAAACTGATCTCTTCATCGTTTAATGCCTCAAAAGAAGAATAAAAATTATCTAATGTATCTGAAAGTATCGCAAATCGATCTTCTGGAATCACTGCTGTGGAATTTTTTTTTGACAAAGCCATATAGAATTGTCTATCTGATAAACATTCATCAACAAAATCTGAAATACTTTTATTATCAGGATCCGATAGGTAACCGAAAATTTTTGTGCTGATATCCTGTGCAATTGAAGAATCGACTCCTGCTTTTTCTCCTACCTCATCGCACAAGTTCTGAATCGTTTTATCCACTGAAAATTCGATATACTTTTTAAATGCAATTTCCCTACCCTGTATCTTAATCAAAACTGACATGACCTTCTTCTTTTCTATAAAGCTCTCTGCTGTTTTCATTATTAAGTATAGCTATTCCTAAAGCATGCGCTGAAAATGAAAAAGGCAAATAATAGTGTCTTTGAATAGTTTCTTGATTCGATTTTGTTGTTGGAAAAAACCATTTGCGTATTTATAAGTGAACATTTTAGTAGATTGGACAAGATTATAGGGAGACTCAGATTCTTTTTCTTCATCGGAAGAATCATCTAAATAAATATCATGTGGCATTTTGCATCCTCTAAAACAGTGGCCCCTGAATGAGACAGTAATGTGTCTCTTTTAAGATAGAATGGTTTTTTGTTTAGACTGATGCCTTCCAGTTGTCTTTCTGAATTCTGCTCAAAGCTACTGGCTAGAATGTAACCAATTTTCTTTCCTGACATTATTTTAACCATGAAAACGTTGAAGTGTCAGGCTGGAGTTTAAGAGGTTGACACATGGGTGTCAATTCAATACATTATCAACTCTAAATTGACATATTATCAGGTTTTAGCCTTACGTCTGAATAGAGTACACTTCAGACTGGCAAAGGCTCTTAAAGATTAAAATAACAATCAAACAGAAAATCCATAGTGAATCCCATTGGGAAGTTCTACATCAAGAAGCAACTTCCCCCCCGTCGCCTCCACATAACGTTTAAGAGATGAAAGTTTCAAGTCCCTACCACGTTTTTCCATTTCAGCCACTGTGGGTTGTTTAATTCCAAGAGCTTGGGCCATTTCTACTTGAGTTTTTTGTACAAGTTCACGCAACTCAGCCAGATGAATATTAAGCAGCATTTCTGCCGCTTTTTCCCGTGCTTCTACAATAACCTCCGGTTTTTCTGCTGCCAAAATCTGTTCAAGAGTTCTAGCCATAATCGTTACTCCTTCTGAAGACGTTCCAGATGGACCGTAAACTCACGGTCAGCAATCGAGAGCATCACATCATAAAAACGTTTTTCATTACCTGCCTTATTGCCAGCGCAAAGCAAAATTCCTCTTCTTTTAGGATCGAAAGCAAAAAACACTCTAATCGGATCACCTTTGCTTTGGACCCTAAGTTCCTTCATATTGCTGTGGCATGAACCATTAACAGTGTCTGCATATGGTCTGGACAGCATAGGCCCCTCTCTCTTGAAGTACAATGAGTGACGCCAGTATGTTAGTTCTGTTGGTATCATCTAAGACATTAAACCATTCATCGAAGGTGTCTGTCGTTTCGATTACCCACATGCTCTTATCCTATTTAAAATATAGGTCATCTACTATATAGATTCAAGCCTATAGTCAAGGAATTTATTGTAATCAGTTTTTCTTAACTTAAGGACAGGTAAGCCACTGGTTTGACCAGTGAGACTCTCAAGGCTACGCCTTTAGATTTAGTGATGACAGTGCCAAAATAGGCCTGTGGACTTGACGGTATCACAGGAGTAAATAAATGG
>JACCWN010000044.1 GCA_013697625.1 Legionella sp. | reverse complement strand
CTGCGCTAATACAGGCTACGAATTTAGTATAGGTAGCCTGTATTAGACGTAGTCGTAATACAGGTAATTTCTAATTATCATAAAATCTCGGACAAAGACAAAGCATCTAAAAAATGAACCGCGAAAGAGCCAGGGTCTTTGGATCTTTTAGCAGCATATTCACCACAAAGACCATAAAATTCCACAGCTGAACATGAAGCCTCGTAGGAGGGTATCCCAGCAGCATGAAAAGCTGCAACTACCGCCGTAAGTAAACATCCAGATCCAGTAACCTTGGGCATTATTGGGGAACCATAATCAAAGGTTTGTCTGTTATTTTTATCAAGGACCACATCCGTTTTCCCACTTATTGCAACCACTAAATCGTGTTTTACCGCTAAAAATTTGGCCATATCCACAGCGTCTAAAGAATTGTTCCTGCTATCAACCCCTTTGCTTGTTTGAGCGCCCCCAGCCAAGGACAGGATTTCACTTGCATTGCCTCGAATGATGGACCATTTGAAAGTTTCTAATAAGGCTAAACATGTCTTGGTTCTATATTCACTAGCACCAGCCCCAACTGGATCCAATACCAAGGGTTTATTTAATTGATTGGCAATATCACAGGCTGCTTGACACAATTGAACGAAGGCATTATCCAAAGTACCAATATTAATAACCACCGCATCAGCAATCTGTATCAAATCACAAAGTTCTTCAGTGGCGTTTGTCATTATAGGCGATGCGCCTAGACTTAGAAGACCATTGGCTATAAAGTTTATAGTCACAGAATTGGTGATGTTAAGAATCAATGGATTGATAGACCTAACCAAATTTATATGATCTTTAATGTGATTTTGCATGTATTTGACCCTCGTTCATGGCTTGTATCAGTTGTGCAGTAATTTCTTCTGCCATTTCAGGTTGTTCATGTATTGCTTGGATGAGCGCTACACCGCTTGCACCATGAGCTATAACCTTTCGAATATTAGACAAGTTGATGCCGCCTATAGCAATGATAGGGTGCTTTGACTGTTGGGCTGCCATTTTAAGCCCGTCTAAACCCCAAATTGTTGTGCAATTGTTTTTTGATTGGCTAGGGAATACGGCACTTAATCCAATATAATCAATACAACTCAATTGATCTGCTCGCTTGAGCTCATCCTGTGTTTCTATGCTCAATCCAATGATTTTTCCTGGACCAAGCAACTGACGTGAAATCTGGGGTGATGTGTCCCTTTGACCTAGATGCACACCCTCGGCCTGCACTTCCTTGGCTAATAATACATCATCGTTGATGATGAGAGGAATATTAAGTGGGGTAAGAAATGCTTTTAATGCGAATGCCCTGTCTCGAATAACCTCAGTTTTACTGGTTTTATCTCGAAATTGTACAGAGGTTACACCACCATCAATGGCTTTTTTAAGAAAATTTAAATAAGTATCAAGGGGTTGATCTCCAATCTGGGTGAGTAGACAAAGAGATAAAGCTGATTGAAACATGGACCTTCCTGTCTTCTACAATATATTAATTTGGACGCGTAATTGTAGAATGATGAATAAACCAATACAAGGCTGCAGTCCATAAGCCACCAATTAAAGTAGCAAAGGCCCAGGTTGCTGCAGATACCAAGGCTAATTTTTGACCTGTTCGGGTGATATAACCCGCATCCCTTGCTACGGCTCCTGCAAATATTAGGTGTAAAATGCCATTGATGATCATAATTAAGTAAAAAAGATTTTGTAATTGGGACATATTAAAAATTTGCGTGAGCATAGTCAGTTCCTAAGATTTCAACTTAAATTTTAATAAAATTCATACTAAAGGTAATTTTGATAATTGCTCACAAGTCTATCAGTCTTGTTTACCATTATATCTTTGCAGAGTATGTATAATCTGATATTAGTCTAATAAGGTTTATTTGAGATGCTTTCTTTTTTTATATAACCTCGGTACCATCCTAACAAAAATATAAGAGGAACTCTATGAATTCTGCCGAAGTCCCTGCACCACATTTAATTACTGCACATGAGGGGCCACTGCATCATGTTGAAAAAACAATATTAAGTCATGTGGCAGAAATAGAAGCTTGGTTTAGAGACCAATGGCATAAAACACCGCCTCCTTTAACCTCCTCAGTTGATCTTCGTCATGCAGGATTTAAGTTAGCGCCTGTAGATACCAATTTATTTCCTGCAGGTTTTAATAATTTAAACTCAGAATTCATGCCTTTGTGCATCCAAGCAGTTCAATCCATTCTTTTTGAATCCTTTCCAAAATGTATCAAGATATTGATTATTCCTGAAAATCACACGCGCAACCAATTTTATTTGCAAAGCTTATGTATCTTACGTCTGATATTTCTAAAGGCAGGATTCATAGTTAGGATAGGAAGTATGGATCCAGAACTTAAAGATCCTCGTGAATTGGTTCTAGAAAATGGTGAAAGATTATTGATTGAACCCATAGAAAGGCAAGGTGACAGGTTAGGGTTAAGTGATTTTAATCCTTGCTTATTGTTATTAAACAATGACTTATCTGGAGGCATACCCGCTATATTAGAAGGCATAAAACAACCTATCAATCCTCCCCCTCAACTGGGATGGTCAGGTCGCTTGAAATCAAGTCATTTCCAATGTTTTAATGAAGTTGCAAAGGAATTTTCAACCCTAATACATATTGACGATTGGTTTATAAACCCCTATTTTGCAGCCTTGGATGGACTGGATTTTATCGCACAGGAAGGGGTTGAACAGTTAGTCGCTGAAGTGGATAAAGTTTTAGCTTTGATTCGGGCAAAATATAAAGCCTTAGATATAAATGATGCACCCTTTGTAGTGGTAAAAGCTGACAATGGAACTTATGGTATGAGCGTTATCATGGTGCATGATGGAGAAGAAATCCGACAACTCAACAGGAAACAAAGAACCAAAATGTCTTCAAGTAAGGGAGGGCGCAAAGTTGATAAGGTCATCATCCAAGAGGGGGTCTATACCTTTGAAGCAATGCCTAATGGAGCTGTTGCTGAGCCAGTTGTTTATATGCTTGGCCAGTTTGTAGTAGGGGGTTTTTACCGAGTCCACCAAAGCAAGGGTATAGATGAAAATTTGAATGCGCCTGGTATGCATTTTGAACCTTTGGCCTTTGCTAAGGCCTGTAATATGCCTTCTGATGAACTACAATTGGTAGATTATCCCAATCGATTTTATGTTTATGGAGTAATTGCACGTTTAGCAGCTTTGGCTGCAGCTCGTGAAATAGCAGCATTAGGAGTGGTTACATGAAACTTGCGGTATTATTGGACCCCCTCATTCATCTTAAACCGCATAAAGACACAAGCCTTGCTATCATCAAACGTGCGCAAGCTGAGGGTTGGTACTGTGTGTATTTTACACAAAAAGATTTGTTTTGTTTAAAAGGTCGCGCTTATGCAAGGGTTTATGAAATCATTATTGGTGATGAGCGCAGCACAAATTGGGCTACCATAACCCCGCTAGGTGAAAAACCATTAAGTGATTTTGAGATTATATTGATGCGAAAAGATCCCCCTTTTAATCTTGAATATGTTTATACCACCTATGCATTGGAGCTAGCTGAACAAGAAGGCGTTTTAGTTGCAAATAGGCCCCAAAGTCTGCGTGATGCCAATGAGAAATTTTTTACCTTACAATTTACCCAATGTTGCCCTGAAACCTTGGTTTCAAAAGATATTCAAGTGCTTAAAGCCTTTTGGCAGCAACATCAGTCAGTTATATTTAAACCCTTAGATGGGATGGGCGGCAGCTCTGTATTTCATGTTGATGAAAAAGGGAACAATATATCAGTTATCTTGGAAGTTTTAACCCAGGGGGAAACACAATCAATCATGGCACAGATTTATATTCCTGAGATAGCTACAGTTGGAGATAAGCGTATCTTATTGATTGACGGAGAACCTGTCCCTTATGGCTTGGCTCGAATTCCCGCAAAAGGAGAATTGCGAGGTAATTTAGCCGCTGGTGCACGTGGGGAGGTTGTTGCTATCAATGCACGTGACAGATGGATTTGTGATCAAATAACGCCACGCTTGAAGGCCATGGGCTTATATTTCGTAGGCATAGACATTATTGGGGATTATTTGACTGAAATCAATGTGACAAGTCCAACTTGTCTACAAGAAATAAGCGCCGAAACAGGTTTGGATATAGCCGGAGACTTTCTGCGTTCATTGGAAGCACATTATTTAAGTCACTAGCTACGTACTCTAATTAGAAATAATGAGCCCTTAAGGGGTTGATTTTTGCATTGGGTTATATAGAAGCATTGGGTTATGTTGAATGATGATGTCCCGCCTACGCGCGAATGTCAGGCTGTGGTGGATTGGGGTTCTGGAAATCTTACAGATCTAATACCTCATATCTAATGAGTAACCACATAAGTCTGTAGAATTTTCTAAACCCAAACTGTCATTCCCGCGTAGGCGGGAAACCATTCTCTCATGTTGCCACGAGCTCTAAAGTGCATATTCCCTTATTCGTCTACGTATCCATTGCCAGAATCTGAACCTGGAACATGGTCAACACCAACACCAGCATCTTCAACATATAAATCACCAGTGTCTTCCTGAGTTCCAGTAATAAGATAATTTCTGTGTTGTAAGTAGGCATCACGTAAAAAAGAATATTTATCTAAAGCTTCATCCATAAGATGTTCGGAGTCCATGAATTGTGCACGTAAATCAATGTAATGTAATCCTAAAAGTGAAAACATTATGGCATCATCGTTTATGAAAACATAAGGGCTATATAATACGAATTGAATGAGCAAACCAGCGCCATCACGCAAGGTGCTTGGACCTATCAATGGAATGACCAAGTATGGCGAGTGTTTATTACCCCATTTAGCAAAGGTTAAACCTAAATCGTTAGAATGTGGGGGTAAACTCATACCTTCTGCCACATCAAACAGGCCCCCTATACCAATGCTTGAATTGATTAAAAAACGCCAGGTGTCTTTATATGCACATTTGACTTGCGCCTGTAATAGGTCATTAACCACCGTAGGTATCAGGTCTAAATTATTATAAAAATTACCCACACCTTTTTGTACACAATTTGGTAAAACTTTTTTATATACTGTTGCAGTAGGTTTGAGGAGCGCTCTATCAACGGCTAGATTGAAGGCATTGACTTTTCGATTAAAAGATTCATAAGGATCTACAGGATTTGTCCCTTTATGACAGCCTGAGAGTATGAAAAAACTAATAACACTGAGCAATAAGTTAGGTAGGCGCATAGATTTACAGTAATAGTTTCGTTAACTGATAGTACACTAGTTTAAATGCATTGAGAACTAGTACAACGTTTCAGTGATTCTGTCCTATTACATTAAACCTAATTTCCCGAAAAATTATCGCTAGGTTTTACTTGGCCGGTTCAATATTTAAACATTCCAAGATTTCCCTCTGGGGCTTCGTTAACTCGGTAAGGATATAACCATACTTACCAGAGTATT
>JACCWN010000012.1 GCA_013697625.1 Legionella sp. | reverse complement strand
GTAGATAGGGTGTTAAATTTGAATAATAAATCAGTTAAAATCGAATAAAACTGTGTCAAGAAAAACTTTATATTTTCCTAATTAATTTGCAATTGATTTGTTTTTAAGCACACGTGCGGTAGCCCTGACTTAAACTTAAAGTCATTATATATAAGAGATTATTTATGATACAATTACGGCTTATTTTATTTATTCAATTATGCATTTGTATGAACGCTCATGGGCAAAACAGGTTAACTGACATCCAAAAGTTTTTCCCTAAAATCGACCAAGCATTTCAGGCCTATGCCGATAAAAACCATATTCCAGGGTATGCATTTGGGCTTAAGCTTGATGGCAAACTCATCTATTCAAATAGTCATGGATACATCAATCTAAAAGATAAAATACCGGCTACACAAACATCAGTTTTTCGCATAGCTTCTATGACAAAAAGTTTCACAGCCTTAGCCATCTTAAGACTGCGAGATGAAAACAAATTACAACTAGAGGATAGAATAGATAGTTATATACCCGAATTAAAAAATCAAAAGCTTGTAACCGATACCCCGCCCATTACCATTCGCAATGTATTAACGCAGTTCAGCAGGTTTTCCAGAAGATAATCCTTGGGGCGACAGACAATTGGATATGTCACATGAGGCTTTTTTAGCACTTTTGAAACAAGGGATTTCATTTGCTAATGCAAACGGTGACAGCTTTGAATACAGTAATTTAGGTTATGCCTTATTGGGATTGATTATTGATAGAGTTTCCGGGATGCCATATCAAGACTACATTGCAAATCATATTTGGCAGCCTTTGGGTATGAAGCAAGTAGCATGGGATTATGCAAAAGTCCCGGCACTAGAATTGGCAAGAGGATATCGTTGGAATAATAAAACTTGGGAAGAGGAAACAATGTTATCTGATGGTACCTTCGGCGCCATGGGCGGCATGTTATCTTCGGTTGAAGCCTTTAGTCATTACGTAGCTATGTATCAAAATGCCTGGCCCGCTAGTAATGAATCAGATATAGGTCCTATACGTAGAAGCTCTTTGCGTGAAATGCAGCAAGCTTGGAAATTTAATCAATTTAACAGGGACTATACCTTTTTGGAAGGTTCTTCTTGTCCCATGGTGGAAGCTTATGGGTATGGACTTCGTTGGTTTCATGATTGTGAAAAAAAAACCTATGTAGGACATAGTGGAGGCTTACCCGGATTTGGAAGTAACTGGTTCATTCTCCCAGACTATGGCATTGGCTTAATACTTTTAACCAATAAAACATATGCGAATGCTGCGGATATAAATATCCAGGTATTACATACACTGGTCCACGATGCAAAATTAAAACCTCGTGAACAACCAATATCTAGTCTGTTGAAGTCCCGGCAAAACACCTTGATTGGCTTACTGCCAAATTGGGAGGATGCTAATTCCTGTGGACTATTTGCAAATAATTTTTTCTTAGACTCTCCTCTGGAAAAGCGAAAAAAAGAGTCGCAAGCCTTATTCAAAAAAATTGGAAAGATTATTCGAATCAATCCACTGATTGCAGAAAATGAACTACGTGGATATTTTATTTTAAATGGTGAGCATATGGATATCAAAATACGATTTACCTTATCACCAACTTCCCCGGCCTTGATTCAAGAATATCATATGGAGGCAATCAAACACAGGAAGGTAGAGAAGAGTAACCCTATAAAAAATCAATCTGTTTATGAATTGGGGAAATAGCAAATTAACATTTTAAATACCTTAGGAGGTTGGCCACATCCCGCGATTGCATCTAGATCACGAAAAAAATTCTTGGCAAATGTCTAACTAATTGATCTAAAGTGATTATGGGGTTAAAGATTAGATGCAAGTTACTCTGAGCGTGAATGCCGTCATCCCGAGCCATTCCGAATCAATTTGTAGTCATCAGGACAGCGAGGGATTGTAAGTCTCAAATCTAGTATATTAGGAATAAGAGAGTTGCCCTTTGTCAAAACAAAGGGCGCGGGCGTAAGCGACCGTCGAGGGATTGGTTTAACCAACCGCGGAGATCATGGTACTTTAGCCCAGCTCTCGAAACGTTTGAATAGTTGCTTGGGCTGCTTATCGCACACCCGTTTACAATCCTAAACAATTTTATTTCGAGGCTGTCATGACATTATACAATAGTTTTATTGGTGTTGATATTGGGAAATTTAACTTTGTTGTAGCTGTGTATACTCAAAAACAAACGAAAGAATATGCCAACGATGCTATTGGTATAAAAGAATTTATGCAAGATTATCATAAGTATTTATCAAAAGGTCTTTGTATTTTAGAAACTACTGGTGGTTATGAAATGAGAGTGCTTTTAACTCTCTGTGAGAAAGGGTATGCGGTACATCGTGCTAATACGCGCAAGGTTAAACATTTTATTCGTTCATTTGGAAATGCGGCCAAAACGGATAGGCTCGATTCAAAAGCGCTTGCACTATATGGCTATGAGCGTGGAGAGCGTTTAGATTGCTTCACACCACAGTCAAAGCAGGCTCTTGTTCTTTATGAGTTAGTGCAACGAAGGCAAGATTTAAAACGTTTACTGGTGGCAGAAAAAAATCGGTTGCAAGCACCTAGGGCTGATTTCATTAAAAAAAGCTGTCAGTCAATGATCGAAGCAATTACAGAACAAGTTAAATTAGTTACAGCGGAACTTAATACATTAATAGAGCAAGACTCGGTATTAAAGACTAAAAAAGAGGTATTAAAAACCGTGCCAGGTATAGGTGATATTACTGCAAATGAGCTACTTATCTTACTTCCTGAATTAGGTACATTAAGTCGTCGAGAGATAGCCTCTTTGGCAGGTGTTGCTCCAATGGCTAATGAGAGTGGAACGTTCAAGGGGTATCGCTCTACTGGACATGGAAGGTCTGATATTAAGCCTATTTTATTTATGTCAGCTATGGCAGCTAGAAATTCTAACACTCCATTAAAAAGCTTTTACTACCGATTAATTGAGTCAGGAAAAAAGAAGATGGTTGCATTGACAGCTTTAATGAGAAAGATCATTGTAATAGCTAATGCGAGAATAAAGGAGTTTAATTTGGTTCCTGTTTAGCTAGATTGCTCATATTTGATTGAGTTACCTAGCATTTTGGCATGAAAACTATTAGGCCATAGGTTCAACATCGTAAATGATGATTATATTCGCGAAGCGGCTGGTCATTGATAATGGGGAAGCTATCGCGTCTACTTTTTTATTGCCCAAAAATAACGATTTAAATCTTATAAAAAAATTATTGGAGACATAGTTGATCTCCGGGTGTATTACGGAGCATGGTGCTATACTCGGGATCCCTCGCTGTTATTCTGATGACATACAGTTGATTCAGAGTGGCTCGGGATGACGGCATAATCAGCCTGTTATGTGACTTGGCTGAGCTTTAGAAAATGAATCATAGACTGTTGTGCCAGGGAGATTGCATCTTAAGTTGCGTCATCCCGAGCCATTCAGAGCTGAATGGCTCGGGATGACGGCAGTATAGATAGGATTGCCCTAGGCCGCATTATTTCAATTGCATCAATTCAAAAAGGTTCTACGTATATCCATCTATTGAGTACAAGTAATAAGGCTCTTTTGTGATTGCTACCCAGTATTATGACATCTGTAATACTGGATTTAGCTCATATATTCTCCAATGCCCCCTTTCTTATACGGCTCTTTAGGAGCAAGGGGGGGGAGTGTATCACTCAATTTCTAACTACATATTTTTTATAATGGCCTCGCCAAAGTCTGAGCTAGTGACCAAAGTTGCACCTGACATGCCCCGCTCAAAATCATAGGTTACAGTTTTGGCTTCAATTGCGCCCTCCATGCCTTTAATAATAAGATCAGCCGCTTCGACCCAGCCCATATGCCTTAACATCATCTCAGCTGAAAGTATGATTGAGCCTGGATTTACCTTATTTTGTCCCGCATATTTAGGGGCTGTACCATGAGTTGCCTCAAAGACAGACACACCGTCCCCAATATTAGCACCTGGTGCGATACCAATCCCGCCCACTTGAGCAGCCAATGCATCAGAAATATAATCCCCATTTAAATTCAAAGTAGCAATTACACTATAATCTTCAGGTCTTAATAAAATTTGTTGTAAGAATGCATCTGCAATCACATCATTAATGATGATCTGTTTGTTGGTTTTTGGATTTTTAAATTCCATCCACGGTCCGCCCTCATACTCCTGGGCTCCAAAAAAGTCACGGGCCACTTGATAGCCCCAATCTTTAAAGGCACCTTCAGTGAATTTCATGATATTACCTTTGTGAACCAGGGTAACAGTTTCTCTATCATTGTCTATTGCATACTGGATTGCAGCTTTTACCAACCGAGTTGTACCTTCTTTTGATACGGGCTTGATACCGATTCCACAGTTGTCTGGAAACCGAATTTTTTTAACACCCATGTCATTTTTTAAAAATTCAATAAGTTTTTTAACCTCAGGGCTGTCAGCCTGCCACTCAATACCGGCATAAATGTCTTCAGAATTTTCTCTAAAGATAACCATATCAGTTTTCCATGGCTCTCTAACAGGACTAGGAACGCCTTTAAAATAACGAATAGGTCTTAAACAGGTATATAAATCCATTTCCTGACGAATAGCAACATTTAATGACCGGATGCCACCTCCAACGGGGGTAGTCAAGGGACCTTTGATAGATACAATGAATTGCTTCATTGCATCTAAGGTTTCTTTGGGCAGCCATTGATCAGCACCATACACTTTAGTAGCTTTTTCACCAGCATAAACTTCCATCCAAGCGATTTTTCTCTTGTTGTTATAAGCTTGAGCCACGGCAGCATCAACGACACGAATCATAGGTGGTGTTACATCCACGCCAATACCATCACCTTCTATAAATGGAATGATAGGGAAATTAGGAACATGCAAAGAAAGATCAGGTTCAAGCCTTATTTTCTCGCCTTGGGCAGGCACATTGATTTTGTCAAAAGTCATCGTTTAACTCCGAAATAGGAAGGCCTCTATGATACCATGTGATAAAAATTAATCCCAGATAGAATCTAAAGTTGTATCGTCAAATCGAGATTTGAATTTGACTTGCCTTTGTTTTCATATCGACATCAACAGCCTTCACAATACCACAAGTTAAAGACGCAACAGCAGCAAATCCTAGCACCCCACTGGCGCTTCACCGCCGAGCACTATAGGAGGTATAATTTTCTCTTCATTAGGCCTTGATAAATCGCTTTTAAAATCATTTCCTAAAACACAACTCACTTTTTCTTTGAAAATTTCAAGAATTGTTTTATTCTTTTCTATTGAACTTTGTTTAAACTCGAAGCTGCGAATGTAAAAATAATTTTGTTTGTTAGACGTTTTAAAATAATCAGAATCCCGAAATACACTAGAAATAAAACAAGCCAAATTATATTGGATTTCTTCTGAAGAATTCTTGTGGGAAAAATGTAACTAAATTCTCCAGGGCCCCCTTCTATAAAAAATTCAATATTTATTTTATCTTGAAGAATAGCCATCAATTGTGCAAAAAATTCATGTAAAGTCATAAGATATCCAATAAGTTCAGAAGTATGTATCAATATCAAACCTTGTAGCTCCCGTGCTATCGGTCTTTGCATTTTTATAAATAAGAAAATGAAACCGGGAAATAACAATGGCGTTTTAATATAGATTTATAGAATTAATGGGCTTATTGTAATATAAAAATACTTAAACGGTCTAATAGGCAAAATATAATCAAATCATGAGCAGTTACTTGTTATAATTGATTTTTTAGGCTTTAAATTACTAAATCACATGAAAATGTCACCCTTTTGGCTTCGATCAGTCTTCAGATCATTATTTGTTAACTTGAGAAACTTACATACATTGGGTAATACTCTGGTATTTCAAGCATGCTTTAACATATTGATTTGTTCAATCAGATGGCCATAGCCTGCTTCTACATTGATATATGTATTTTTAGCAAATAATACGGATAGCGACCCATCATCCACAGGAGATGGTTTTTGAAGCACGCCATTAAACCCTTCAGATTTTAATCGCTTAAAGTCTTTGGATTTTGTTAGCAGAAAAAAATTCCTAAAATACTCTTTGGAATTCAAATGCATCGCTGCTGCTTCTCTTGCCAGCTCATGTCCTGGCAAATAATCTTTCAAGGAATAGGTAGCATTGTTATGTACAGCAATTAGTTTGCCCTTGGGAATGATACTTTTTAGTTTGAGTGCCAATTTATTTACTTCCTTATAGGCTTCTGGACTAAAATGACTGTATTGGGTTAAGGTTTTTTTTATACCGACCTTTGTGAAAATACGATTGGGATCAAATTCATATCGACTTTTTTTTATACGAAATACGATATTACGACCTCCATCATGAACCAGAGTAATAAGGCTACCGCCCTCTTTATTGATTACAGCTTTGGCAGCTGCTAAAGCTGTTTTTTCATTTTGGTGTACGTGAATAAAGGTTTTTCCCTGTCCTCGATAATAAAGAATCTTAACAGGTGTATTCGCCACCTTAACGAAGATTTCTTGGGGATGTCTATCTAGGCCTTTTGTTTTTCTATTTTGCAGGTTCTTATGTAACTTTGTGGATGGTGTAAGCCTATGGTCTAAATCCGAATCTAATTTATTCTCAGCTAAAGGAAGTTTGTCTTTTTGCTCAACATGCATAGAAGCTTTTAAAGCCTCATTATAGACTAAAGTAGGATTAGGAAAAAAATCAGTGGTCGGGCAAATTGCATAAACCAGCTGATTTAACAAAAGAAAAAAAATAGTACCGTATCTCATACACAAATTCATCTATATACCACACCAGTCAAAAAAATATCCTCGCCCAAAAGTCTTATCCATGGCCAGAAAAACATACTGACAAAAGCACAAATGAAAGGGTTGTATATATTATAATGAAAGCCCAACAGGGCGTTGATAAATACAATGACCATTTGGTATATAAGACAAAAAAAGCCAATTAAGAAAATTTGTTGCATCATTGAAAAAAATTGAAATCGCCTTGATTTGCTTGAAGCAATCCATGTTACCAGAAGTAAAGCAAAGGAATGCTCACCAATCACTGAAGACAGCAGGACATCCAAAACAAGTCCAAGCATAACTACAGTAGCCAAATTAAATTTGCCTGGTAAAAAATACTCAATATATAATACCAACAACAAAACCCAAGCCGGCCGAAAGGCAGTAATCATCTCTGGCAATGGTAAAATAGACAGCACCAATACTAAAATAAAACCTGCAAATAAACGTAAACGGATTGAAAGCATTATGCAATCTCTTCTGAATTCAAACGTTCATTAATTTGAGTGGTAAGCTGTTCTTGTTCTAAATCCGGCCAGATTAATAATACCAACCTATTTTTATTTAGTAGGGCTACAGGGCTTACCAAAACCTTCACAAAATCTTCTCCAGGAACACTGTTTACCGCTTCAACTCGACCCACTGGGTACCCTTCGGGATATCTTCTACCTAAGCCAGATGTTACCAAGATATCCCCTGGATGGATGGATGATGTTTTTGGCAAATTGATTAAAGACAATTGCTCAATACTGTTAGAGCCTATCAATATGGCTCTTTCCCCAGTGCGGTTATTTCTCACGGGTACAGCACTTTTAGAATCAGAGATTAATAGCAGCGTACTGGTCATTGGTCCCACATCAATAATTTGTCCCATGACACCTTTGGCATCTAATACAGGTTGCCCAGGGTATACCCCATCACGTTTTCCTTTGTTAAGAACCACAATTTGACGGGCATCACTGGTGTCAACTGCTAGAATTTGAGCTGCCATGGTATGTGTATCAGCTTTTGAAGAAGTTAATAAAAGTTCTTTCAATTGCGAATTTTCTTTTTGTATCATTAAAAGTTTCTGCAACTCCGCCTCTAACATGGTCTCTTGGTATCGTAACCGAATATTTTCATCAATCAATACTTTTTTTGTACTGACAAGGGATTGAATCCATCCAACTACTCGAACCGGGTAATCTACAAGATATTGTAAAGGTGAAACAACCAATGAAAAACCACTGCGTACGCTGTCTAGATAATGATAACGGTAATCCGAAAACATTAAAAAAACCGATAGAAGGAGCGCCAAGCCAAAGCTTAAAGAGCTACGCCCCTTCTTTAAGAATAATTGTTTATGAGTATCACTCTGTTGATAAGAAATCACCACCACGCAAGTCCATAGTTTCTAATGCTTTTCCACCACCCCGTGCAACGCAAGTCAATGGATCTTCTGCAATTAATACAGGTAAGCCTGTTTCTTCCATAAGCAAGGTATCAATGTTTTTTAACAGTGCACCACCACCTGTTAACACCATACCCCGTTCAGCAATATCAGCTGCCAGTTCTGGTGGGGCCATTTCTAATGCGGCACGCACGGCACCAACAATCCCAGACAAAGGTTCTTGTAGGGCCTCTAAAATTTCAGCACTGGTTAAAGTAAAACTTCGAGGAACGCCTTCTGCCAAGTTTCTGCCTCGAACTTCAATCTCAAAAAGATCACGACTGGCAAAAGCAGAACCAATTTCATGTTTGATACGTTCTGCAGTTGTTTCACCTATGAGCGTACCATAATTACGACGAACATAAGAAACAATGGCATCGTCAAATTTATCGCCACCTATCCGTACGGATTGATGATATACAATCCCACTTAAGGAGATGATTGCTACCTCAGTAGTACCACCCCCAATATCAACTACCATAGAGCCACTGGCTTCTTCCACGGGCATACCCGAACCTAAAGCAGCAGCCATTGGTTCTTCTATTAGAAAAACTTCACGTGCCCCTGCACCCATGGCTGACTCTCGAATCGCTCTGCGCTCAACTTGGGTCGAACCACAAGGCACGCAGACCAACACACGAGGACTGGGTTTTAAGAATTTATTCTCATGCACTTTATGTATGAAATGTTGTAGCATTTTCTCTGTAACAAAAAAATCTGCTATAACACCATCTTTCATTGGTCGAATGGCTTGAATATTCCCAGGGGTTCTACCCCACATACGCTTGGCTTCAAGACCAACAGCAGCTACTCGCTTTTGACCAGATTCACTACGTAAAGCTACAACAGAAGGTTCATTGAGAACGATCCCTTTGTCTTTAACGTAAATTAATGTATTGGCTGTTCCCAAGTCAATGGATAAATCAGTGGAGAAACATCCACGCAATCTTCTGAGCATAACCACAACTACCCTCGTTTTCTTTTTTGATGAAGAAGTCTATCTTATATTTGTTTAAAAATCGACGATTCTTGTATAAGAATTTCAAATAACCAATCAAATACCCTCTCTTAAATAAAGAGAGGGTATTCCATCATTTAATAACATACAATTGTTTTATTTTATCTTTATTAACATCTACAAAATGCTGTCCGATACCTTTCACATCGGCAAGTTCTTCAATGGATTTGAATCCTTTGTGGGATTCTCTGTAGTCAATAATTGCTTGAGCACGTTTTTTTCCAATACCTTTTAAAGAGCCAGTCAAGGTGGATAAATCCGCCTTGTTGAGGTCTATTGTTTTGGTGATTGAAGTAGCTGTAATCTCGGATTGAGGCTGTTTAGGCGTATTAGCATAAACAGAAAGTGACATTGAAAAAAAAGACAATAGCACTGCGATGAATTTTACCTTCATAATTTCTCCTAATTGTTGGACGTTAGGGCTCGTTCCAGAGCCGGCAAAATTATCCCAAAATTTTCTCTTGATGTCCAGTACCAGATAAGATAATTTGTATCTAATTTATTATAACTACTCACTTACTGATTGAAAGCTTATGACTACTGAAGAAAAAAATAAAGTAATCCACGATGTTAATAACTCCTTTGCCATCCTCAATAATATTTCTAAATCAGCTACCAATTTCGTAGATAAATTTTTTATACAAGATACCCTTGAATACAAGCAAAACGTAGAAATTTTCAAAAAAGCAATGGTGTCACTGCAGGAGGAAGTTGCTAAACTTGAACTAGTTTTTAAAACATTAATAAAATAAGGTAATAGGACAGGAGCACTTGTGTTATATTAAAAATATCATGTTTATGTGACAAATAAATTTTAGACTATTTATTTTTATGCAAATGCTTCAACTAGAAAAATTCATTTTTTAGATGGATACAAGGAATAGTAATATACATCTAAAATATAGATGTTTGAGGCGATTCCTTTAATCTTAAATAATCGTTGTATTAAAATGTCTCGTTTTGTAAGAACTGAATCCTTGTCAGAAATAATTAATAATACTTACAAAAATTAGGTTTTCAATGAATCACCCTATAAATGGGGGTGCTTTATCCACAACGGCCTTGATCCAGGGCAAGTTATCAAAATGCGAAACTGGATAACCTGTTACCAAAAATATTTCTTTAAAACCCTGCTTATAAATAAATTCAGCATAGATTTCTCCTCGGATAGTATCATTTAAATCAGAATCAATATAAATTACGATCATACGGTCTAGAAAAATTAAATATTTTTCAAAATCTTTTGTATTTGTAAACGTTAAGATCTTTTTTCCTGCTGCTACAGATGCAAATTCCCAGGATTGACATAAACTTATAGAATCATCAATCAATATAAGTTCAACATGTTTTACATCAATCAATCTAACAGGAATGTGAGTTAGTAAATTTTTAGGTAAAAGTTTAATGCCTTCATTTTGACAACGCTGAATAATTTCTTTATTTTCATAATGGCTTGTTACTAAAATTGATTGGTTATCTATATGTAAATTTTCAAAAAAATCTAACCCCGTATTTTTTTCATCTGTTAACTCGTAATCTGAAAATATCTGTAAAGGACCTATCTGTGGGGTATACCAATCTGAAAATGCTAAAAAAGTATTAAAATGGCATATTTGAAGAGCTGTTGAAGCACTAATTAACCGCTGGTTCCAGGCATCATGTACAGATTGATCATCGTCTATTATAACAATAAATTTTTCTGTCGAAATTAAAATTTCTGATACAAACCAATTGGGCGGCTCTGAACTAGGTAATGTTATCTCGACAACTGTGCCTTGATTTAAAATAGAATTCAGCTCTAATTTACCACCAAATTTTTCGACAATTGCTTTAGCATCAGCCAGTCCTAAACCAGCACCCTCTTTTTTAGTACTTTCTCCGAAATTAAATACATGCTGCAAGGAGCCAGCAGCAATGCCACAACCATTATCTATAATTTTCAAAAATACTTTTCCATTCCAGGCATCTAGCTTGAGTATAATTTTTCCGCCCCTACCTGAAAAAGCTTCTGAGGAATTATTTATCAAATTTGACAATAGCCTCTTCATTCGAGAGGAATCAAAAGTAGCAAAAGCTGAAAAACCTTCACTCGTTATAATACTCTCCAGCTCAATAGGCATACCTATAAACTGTAATCTTTTTTCAGAAATGATACTTTCTATTAAAGGAGCAAGTAAACACGTATGTAAATACAATGGATCTTTCACTGTTTCTATTTTTTTACCCACGTATTGTTGTAGCAAATTATTAGCAATGTCATTAATTCGATTAGCTACATTTCTCATCATAATTCTCTGACTATCAGAAAGTTGAGGTAAATCCTTAAGGCAAATGTTTAATGCAGTCAATGGAGAACGAATATCGTGAGCGACTTGCGCTGTTAAAGAGACTAACGCTTTTTTTGCTTCCTCTCTTTCTTCTTTAAGGTCAAACACTTTTAATATAAACTCTTGCAAAAAAATAAATTCCTCGATTACAAAAAGAGAATTAAATTTACTTTTATCATTATCCAACATCAAAGATTCAATGTTATCAGCAATTTTTTTAAAGGGTAGTTCAAATTGTTTTACAGTTAAAAGTGAAAAAATTACTATTGATAAAGAAGTAAGCATAAAAAAAGAGGGCATTATTAAAAATACAGATTTATTAAGTGGCGAAAGCAAATAAGCTAAAATAAAAAAAGGTAATATATTAACAATTGATAATCCAAATGCCCAAAAAGCTAATTTACCTTTAATGCTATTTGTTGCCCTAAGCCATTTATTCACGTAACATCCCTGGCTTTGAAGCGAATATATTCCAAAGAAAATAAATACTACTCCTAAAAGCCAAAAAAGTTCACCATAAGTAGTTATCGAGTTTGTTTGTGAGAGAAAGGAATAATTTATTATAAAATCTCCTGAAATAAGAATAATTAAACCTATAATGAAGAATGACAGTCCTTCATTCTCAGAATATATAAGGCATACCACCCCCAAATCAAATATTAACAACTCAGCAAAAGAACTTATAATTTGAGAAATAGTCTGCCATGATAAATATTCAAAAACAGGTTGGGCGGAATATAAAAATAAGCAGATAATTATGCAATTTATTACCATTAAAACTAAAAATAATTTTAGAAAGTAGTTTGGGGTATAAATTTTATTAACTAATTTGATTAGGAAAAATAATGCTGAAATAACCCAGGTAGAATAAGGTAGAATTATTATAATAAAGTTTGTCATTGATAGATGGAAATTAAAATTACTTGACAAATAAATTAGAACATAAAAAGCCACATCGTTTAAAAATAATCCTACATTTAATAATAAAAGCCACAAAAGTATATTTTGATTTTCTTTATTAACATTTTTATAAATTGTAAAAGCCCAGGCAACCATAAAAAAATGCAATAATATCTCTATTTTTGCAGAAAATTGAGATAATTTTATTTGAGGAAAAATGTCATATATTTTTAATAGGAACAGTGAAAGCCAACAACCAATACTAAAAATAAATAATTGATAATTTTTTTTCATTAAACCTTCGTTTATGATTCAGAAGTTAATAGATTCACATCAAGTTGTTTATATTCCTCAGTATCAAAATAATCATGCTGGGTCATCAATGTTTTATTCTTCTCGAAATATAAAAAGTTGGGGAATTTCACTTTATCAGACACAGCAATGACTTTCGTAATCATCATACCAAATCGATGATACAATTTTATTGCGCTGGTTTGACAACTTACTGTATAAAGTGACAATGTCTCGCATTTTTCCTGATGTGCCTTATTTTCCGCATAGTCCAATAATTTCCCGCCTAATCCTATACCACGAAATGGTTTCGCAACAGCAAGAAAGCTTATATGATAGCTGTCTGTTAATTCAAATTCGAAGATATTTTTGAATAATTCAGCTATTCTCGGGTCAATGGATTTATCGTACTCACTTGCTGGCATATTTGAAAGAACGTCTTTGGTGGCACAAGTAACTGCTCCTAATACGGTACTGTAATCGCCATCTTCGACTATAATCGTTGTCAAAGGTAAATACGGCTTCACAATAGATTCGCGCATAAATTCACGGTTGGTCATATTCAGTGAATTGTTTTTCAATCCAAAATCCCAGTAACCGGTACTGGCCATTATTGGTACAAGTTGTTCTACATGCTTTCCTTCTGCTTGAATAAATGAATACATTATTATAAATCCATAATTTTGATAGTACTATATAGAGTTCTAAGAATCAAACCAGCAATGCCATAGACTCATAGGTTGCTATTCTATCCCAGTTAATTGAATTGGTTAACTTCCCACTCACAACACTATAATTGTGATATTCATCTAATTTCGACGAATGAAAAATATATTTATTCCAATTTTCAAGATCCTCTTTATGTTCATTTTCAGAGAATAGGAACAATAAGTCTTCCTTATTTTTTAGTCTGTTAATGGAATCCTCAGGAAAACAGTAATCAATTAATAAATCCACTTGATTGTTTACCCTGTCTTGATCAGAAATTAATAACCAAGTAGGTTCGCCATTTTTTGTTAGAAATAAAAAACTTCCAATAGAGTCGACAAGATAGTATTCAATGGCTTGACTCTGAATTAAAACAATTTCAAATAATTTTTTATATGAATGATTATTAAATAAAGATTTTAATTTATCATTGCAACCAGTTAAAAAACTGTGTGAACAGTTGATAAAATATTTAAGACTACATTCACGAATATATGTTCTTATTTGTCCGTAGAAATCAAGATGACTTTTCAAAATAAACTTATCAATAATGCCCTCATTAAAAGCGTTTACAGCAATGTCTTTATCTGCCTCTGCTGTAATTAAAATTTTATAAATAGGTTTGTCCCTCAATTGTTTACAAAAATCGACACCGTTGATGCTTGGCATTATATAATCCACAATGATAACGCCTACCTGATTAAACCGGTATGGATTGTATATAAAATCTATTAAGGGATTTTTTTTTAAAAAATCATCGGGGTTTAGAATGTCTGCTTCGAAGGCTTGATTTTTGAAAGTATGCTTAAGGCCCGATTCAATATGTTTTAAAGCAATACCTGGGTTTGAAACCATTAAAAAATTATCATGGTCATGAAATTCCAGTGCCATTACATTTAAAAAATTTTCATTGTCATCAAGAACTACTACTTTGATAGGATGATATAAGCTGGTTATGTGAGTAGGTAATACATTCATCTTTTCCATTTACCCCGAACAACTAAAACTGAATTACTCGATCATCCTATCATAACTTGGCCTTAGAGCATATTGTCTTTCATTTATTTATTAACTTTATCAGCTATCCTTTGTTCTGATATATTTTGGGGATTTTTACGACATATCATAATTTTATGGCAATTATCAAAGCCAAGCAGCACATGATCATCTCTTACACCGAGTAGCATTAATTGCAACCCATCATCTATAACCAGAGTTTGTCCAACTTTGCTAGTACAAGTTATCATAATAGTATCCTTATTTTTGTGAAACTTTAGGGCTTATTTTTTTGTTCATAAATATACATTTTCCCCAAATATGGAAAGAAATTCTGAACCAAAATGGTTAATAAGTCAATTCTAATTTAGCCATTATAGTAATATTTTATGACCTTTTAAGTCTCACTGAAAAATTATGATACTATTACACTCCATTCGTATAGTCATTTGGATCGATAAAAAGAATAGGGTCTGTTGACATTTGATCCCCCTTCTCCTGGATACCGCGGTTTATCCGCGGTATCCAGGAGATGCTCATGTCAAGAACATATTTCTTTGTATAAATCGCGCCATGTTGGATTAAACTCTTCGATTAAATTGAGCTTCCATTTTCTACACCAATTTTTAAAGCGTGCCTCGCGTCTGGCAGCTTCTAAATAGGTAGAATGAATCTCATAATAGACCAGCATATGTACATTATATTGTGCTGTAAAGCTGCTGGGAACTACATTATTTTTATGTTCCCAGATTCGCCTGATAAGGTCCGAAGTTGAACCAACATAAAGTGTGCCATTGCGTTTGTTGGTTAAAATATACGCGTACGATGACCTCATACCATTTCTTTAGAATCAGTAGACACTCTGCTCTTTAAATATGGGCGGATGTGTATTGGATTAGATTGAAATTATATCAATAAATCTTAGGTGGCTTACATAGGCAGCCACAGATATGAGCACGCCATGGCGAGCATTGAGGCGTAATTTCGTTTCAGTTTGTCATATCTTGTTGCAATTGCTCGAAAATGTTTGAGGCGTGCAAACATATTTTCGATCAGAAGTCGGTATTTATACAAACACCAGTCCATGTCATCATTCCCTGTTTTTGAGTTCTTTTTCCTAGGAATAAGAGCGGTAATTTTCAGAATAGTTGTCGCTTGAGGTAGAACCAGATTTGATCTACCCGAGCTATGCTATAACAAAAACAGATTAATGCAAATCTATTTTTTTTAAGCAGCTTTACATTTAGATCGTTTGGCATTTAAATACACCTCCCCTATACAGTCCCAATTGCGTATTTTACCCGACCATCTGCATGGATTTTTCTTTCTAGCAAGCTCATATACTGCCACTCTTTTCTCTAATATTTCTTTGTCTTTTTCATTGTGACGTGCACTTGGAGTCACGAAATTAATACCACTATGTAGATGAGCATGGTTATACCAATTAACAAATTGAGTTACCCATGCCATTGCCGTTTGAGGTGATGTAAATGGTTTATTAGGGTACTTTGGACAGTATTTTAATGTCCTGAACAGCGATTCTGAATAGGGATTATCATTACTGACAGAGGGCCTACTGAAAGAAGTTACTACTCCTAGATTTTGTAGGGTAGCCAGCATCATTGAGCCTTTCATAGGGCCTCCATTATCAGCATGAAGAGTGACTTCCCCAGCACACACTTGCTCTGCTATATACGCTTCCGATACCACCTCAGACGCATGTGCTGCTGATTGCTCCTCAAAGACATTGAAACCCACAATTTTTCTACTAAAAATATCTAGAAAAAGGTAAAGGTAATAATATTTACCCCGTATATTGCTTGTCAGATACGTAATATCCCAAGACCAAAGTTGATTGGGCTTGGTAGCTCTGAGTTCATCAGGCTTTTTATGTGTTCTTGGGCGCATGGCACTACGATGTTGTACCATTTTGTTGGCATGAAGAACACGGTATATGGTTGATTCAGAGCCTATATATTCTCCTTTATCTGCAAGATTAGGTACAATTTGGCTAGGGGGTTGATTCCTATATTCCGAAGAATTTGCTACCAATAAGATATGTGCACGTTCAGCATCAGAAAGCTTATTGTGTGGCCTACTTTTAGGTCCGCGGCGCTTATCACTAAGACACTGTTCCTTTATCCATCGTTGATGAGTCCGTATAGTAAATCCAAGTAGCTCACAGGCCGGTTGGAGCCTGCTTCCAGCATTGCAGGCTTCTTTAAGTAATCCAAGAGCATAAATCTTTTCCTGACATGTTATTAAACGTCCTCGCTTTCCTCCCAAAATAAGTCTGCTTTTTTTTTGAGAACCAGTAACGCAGTTATTTCTGCTAGTGCCTTCTCTTTACGGGTTAACTCCCGCTTTAATTGCTTGTTTTCATGTTCTATTTGTTTATGGGCGGCTTTATTGGCTTTTGTACTTTGGGCAGTTAATTTAACCGATGTATTACCAAGACCCTCTAACATCTGCTGTTTCCAGAGCTCCAAATGATTGGAGTGAATTCCTTTTGTGCGGCAGTAAGAACCTTGCTCTTCATCCGTTTTACCTATAGTGTCAATAACTGCTTGAAACTTGCAACTAACTGATTCGTCTTGGGGACGGCGTCTCATTTTAGTTGATTTAATATTTTCTTTTTTGCCCATTATAGATAACCAGGTGTGAATAGTTGATGGAGGTATATTAAATACTTTAGATAATTCTAATACACTTGAGGCATTCGGTGCTAATGCTTTAGATAATACATTGGCTTTTATTGCGGGTGCATATTTTGTTACTTGTCTCATTTTTCATTCCAATCCGCCCTTATTCTATTCTATGCAGAGGAGACAACTTTCCTGAAACGGGGGGAGAGGTGTCGATCCTTTTTCTCGAATAAGTTCTCGAATCTCTTCACTGTCGTAGCCTTTATCTGCAATGATATAATCGGCAAGAGGGAGACGTACAATTAATTCTGGAGCAGCCTTGCTGTCATGGACTTCACCACCCGTTAAATCAAATTCTATTGGAAGGCCATACGCATCAACAGCCATATGAATTTTCGTTGTATTTCCGCCAACAGATTTCCCAATGGCTTGATTTTCTTTACCAACAGCTCCTGCACTGTGTTGATGAGCTCTAACTATACTTCCATCAATAAACTCCCATTCAAGATCAGGAGCATGCACTAAACATTTAAATATTTTGACCAATTTATCTTTGTATGACCATCGGTTAAATTTTTGGTATATTGAATTCCAGCTTCCAAATTCTGCTGGCAGGTCTCGCCAAGGACAGCCTACGCGCATACGATACAACATAGCTTCAACCATAAGACGAAGATTAGGCTTGTCATAGATCTCATGTTGTCGCATGATTGTTCTTAGCTTCGACCATAGCTCGTCACTGAGCATTAGTCTGGTCATTTCAAACTCGTTTTATTTTGGGTAGGAACCGCAATTTTATGAGTTTGATCTTATTTATCAATAGGTTGTAACGTGGCTATTTTTGCCTTTGAGTTACCATAAGCGAATTGAGAGGTAAATTAAAAAATCTGTGTTTATACAGACATCCCTGGATACCGCGGATAAACCGCGGTACGTCGGCGACGGAGGATCAAATGATCAAATGTCAACAGACCCTAATGATGGATGGTTATAATTTTTTGTTAGCGTCAAATACTCTTGGACACATCTTAAATTGGTTTGTAATTTTTACCAAGCCATTCTGATAAAATTGGAAGTATGGAATTCTTCCATGTTATACTTTACATTCTCACTAAAAATTAATCTTTCTTCCATTTCATTTCAATTTCAAGTTCGTATTCCTCTCCCTGCTCTTCATATTCAAAATCAATGCTAATATCTACCGGAACATAAATACGTTTCTTATCAACTTGTATTTGAAAGCCTTTATTTTGCTCAATGGCATCTGCAATACGTCGTAATTTATTTGCAACTGCTGTTGCACCATATGTTTTTTCAAGCTCTAGTGGTTCTTTTTCTGTCATAGAAATCTCCTAGATAAAACTTCAACCAGTGAAAATATTTCCAGATACTCCTTTAAATTATAGTTGAGATACACAAAGATGAAGAAAATACGTATTTTCTTCAATCCCTATAAAAAAATGAATTCATAAAAGAATGGCCATACCCAATAAATAAATTACCCAGGCATCAAAAACCCTCGTTTCAGCTTACTGAAAAATCCCAGTATCTAATTATTCGCTGGCGCGAAACTCATTTTATTTCATAGTTCGACGTCCCGCGGGCATGTCATTACCCACAAGTAGGAAAAGATTGATGAATAAGATAATGTCGTCCCGGAATTTAGTGTGACTGGCGAGCTTGCGAGCTTAGTCACACTAAATTCCGGGATCCATCCAGCAGCCGACCCAATGCTAGTTTCAAAATGAATCCCGGACATTAAGTGCTGCCAATCTCGCAAGCTCGCCAGGCAGCACTAAATTCCGGGACGATATACTTATGGGTAATGATATGCCCGCGGGTCATCGGGACTGGGTAAAAATCAATTACGTGCCAGCGACTAATTAAAGTGGTGAGACTAAAATACAAAGGCGAAATCATAAATTTCAGGTATAATAGATTCTTATTATTAATGAATAGTTTAACCTTAAATATGAAAAACTCATTGCTAGATAACCCATCTAGTGCAGAAGCACGAGGAAAGAGAATAAGATTCATTCGGGATCACCTGTTATCTCTTACTAGAAACGAATTTTGCCAGGATAGTGATATCACCTCTGCTGCTATGAAGGGTTGGGAGTTGGGATGGGGCGGTGGCTTAACAGCTCAAGGTGCCGAAAAAATAGCCAAAAGAGCCAGGGTTTTGAATGTATATTGTTCTGATGCTTGGCTGATGCACGGTTTAGGACGAGAGGCTACTTACTTATCACAAGAGTTGAATATTCAAGAAAGCGAGGAAACCCATATTGCCAAAGAATTGCTCTTGTTTAGTGAGCTTCCCAATTCAATAAATGCTATGGTCAAAGACGATGGTATGATGCCCTTATTATTTCCTGGTAATCACGTTGCTGGAATTATATGCAATAAAATTGAAAATGCTCTAGGAAAAGAATGCATACTTATTGATGAGGAAAATAATACCTATGTCAGAATATTAAAGCCAGGATTAAGTCAAAATTTATACAATCTCTTGTGTCTAAACCAAAATCCCAACCTTGTTAAAAAAGAAATTAAAAATATAGCAATTCGACTAGCAGCACCAATTGTATGGATTCGAAGAATTTTTATAGAGGATCAAGGCTAAAACGGAAGACAGGTAAACGCCTCTATTTTTTAACATAAAATACCCACACTTGCTTACATACCGTGCTTTATGCACGGTATCCATACAATTTCGCATCAAGATCATTGCTGAATTCCGCGCATAAAGCGCGGTACGTAGGCATTTTGACTTCATAATATATACGCTTTAAAGCGTTTACCTGGGACCCAAAAACTCTTTAAGACCTGCAATCTGAGTTACAAAGAACTACATAGATCTCAATCAAGTGTTATAAAGAACTCTATAAGGCTTGCGATCAGTGTTATAATAAAATCCATCTTCAGCATGCCACTCTGCAAAATTATAAACTGTTCTCATGATTCAAAGCCAAAGAGGCTTTTACCTGACCTTTAATGAGTTTAACAATCTTTTCGGAGGCTGATTCAAGGTTTAGGGCTTTCATTTTGGCAATGATGTCATTTTTATTTTGTAGAACTTCATCTAAAGCTTCGATTAATGTCTGTGCATTTAAGGATTCATCTTCAATGACCACACTGATGCCTGCTTTTTTAAAATATTGAGAATTTTGTATCTGATCCCCCCTACTTACTCGCGCAGACAAGGGAATTAATACATGGGGTTTTGCTAAAGCTAATATTTCATACAATGAATTTGCACCTGCTCGTGAAATGACCACAGAGGCTGCTGCGAATAGATCGGCTAATTCCTCCTTGGCATATTCTAATTGACAATACCCTTTTTGAGCAATTAAGTGAGGGGCTATTTTGCCTTTACCACATAGATGAATCACTTGAAACCCTTGAAGTAATTGGCTCAAAGCTTCACGTACACTGTGGTTAATCGAGTTGGCACCTAAGCTTCCTCCAATTACTAGTAAGCATGGTAAGGAGGTATCAAAACCACACAGTTGAAGACCCTTGGCCATAGACCCTTGAAACAACTGTTGTCGAATTGGGGTTCCTGTAACTTCAATCTTGTCTTGTTTTTTAAAGTATTTTCTAGAATCTTCATAGGGCACACAAATTTTATCAATGAAAGGGTATGATAATCGATTCGCAAGCCCGGGACTCATGTCTGATTCATGAGCAATGATTTTTATTTGATTTAACCAAGCGCCAACCACCACTGGAAAAGCCACAAATCCGCCCTTAGAAAACAGAACATCGGGTTTTAATTTATAAAAAAAATAAGTGGATTGAACAATTCCTAAAAGGATTTTCAAAGGATCAAGGAAATTTTTAATACTGAAATAACGCCTTAGCTTACCACTAGAAATAGAATAAAAAGGGATATTTTCACCCAAAATCATCTCTTTTTCTATGCCTAAACCAGAACCAATATAAAAAATTTCCCAACCTTCATTTTTAAATAAGGCAATTAGGGCAATATTGGGTGTAACGTGACCGGCAGTTCCTCCACCAGTAAACATAATTTTAAGATTCATAGATTTCTCTAATTAATAAGCTTAAGTCGATGGCCTGGATTGATTTGGTTATAGATCCTACAGAAATATAATCTACCCCTGAAGCGGCCATATCACCAAGATTATCTATGGTTATACCACCAGAGGCCTCTAATTCACAATATTTGGGCTGATTCATTGTAACTGCCTTCACCAGCATTTCATAAGTAAAATTATCTAATAACACCCTATCTGGATGAGCAGCAAAAGCTTCTTCTAATTGATCTAAGTTTTCAACTTCGATTTCAACCGCTAATGTCCTATTGGTCTTTCTAGCTGAAGCAATGGCCTCAGCTATTGAGCCACAAGCTTTAATATGGTTCTCTTTAATTAAAAAAGCATCATAAAGGCCCATTCTGTGATTCTTAGCCCCGCCACAAAGTGTAGCGTATTTTTGAGCATACCTAAGCCCAGGAAGTGTTTTACGGGTATCTAACAACCGAGTTTGGCGCCCTTTTAGTTGCTGAACATAGCGATGTGTCTGGGTAGCCGTTGCCGACAGAGTTTGAAGAAAGTTTAAAGCCGTACGTTCAGCAGTTAAGATGGCGCGTGCTTGGCCTTCTATTGTACACAAAACACGGGCCTTATTTAACCAATCACCTTCATCCACTTGCCAGTTCACTTCAATTGAGCTCGACATTTGATTAAAAATCGCATCAACCCAAGGCTTGCCACAAAGAAGCATAGGCTCACGAGAAATAATTTCTGCTCGAGCTTTTAGATCAATTGGCAACAAATTGGCGGTAACATCACCACTGCCAATGTCTTCTTGCAAAGCAGGAATTATATCAGACATAATCTGTAAAGCATCGACCTTCATGTACTCTCCTTTTTTCTGGCATAACGAATCTTGAGCAAAGGAGGCGTCATTACAGTTGTAATAATGACCATGATGATAATCGCTGAAAATAAATTATCTGAAATCACACCTAAAGTACGGCCAATTGAGGCAAAAACCAAACCCACTTCTCCCCTAGGCAACATACCAATGCCCACCAACAACCTGTCGTCTTTGGCATTGGCTCCAAACCCACTTAACAGTTTTCCTAGGATTGCTGCAAAGGTCAAGCCACCGGCTAAGACGATGACCTCCCAGTTATAAAAAGTTTCCAACTTAACTTGCAGACCAATAACCATAAAAAACATAGGCGCCAAAATAGACTCTATAGGGGCGACCAAGTCTTGAATGGTTCTATTTTTTTCATAAGCTTCATACGATTTAAAATATCCATCATGTAAAATAACACCAGCGGCAAAAGCACCTATGATGGTGGACAATTGAATTATAGATGCCAACCAAGAAAGCGCCATAACAAAGATAAAAGATATGAATAATTTTGCCTCCCAAGGTTCTAGAAAACGAAAAAAATGTATGGCCTTACTAATGATGATAGGGCCGAAATATAATACAGTGGTGAAAAAAACCAAGGAATAAACAATGATTCGACATACTACAAATAAATCAACGGAGCCACTTAACACCACAGAGCTCACTACCGCTAAGATAATCAGCCCAAGGATATCATCCAACATCGCTGCCCCAAGAATGGTTCTTGCCTCGCGGGTGCGCAGTTTCTTCATTTCAGACAATACTCTGGCTGTAATACCTATGCTTGTAGCGCTTAAGGTTGCAGCGATGAATAAATCAACGACATAGGAACTGGTGGGCATCAACACATAGGCTATCCCAAAACCCAACAACATAGGGGCTATGACACCTAACAAAGCAACAATGACCGATTCTTTGCCAGTATGTTTTAATTCCTCTACCGATGATTCCAGACCCACCATAAATAGAAGAAAAATCACCCCATAACGTGAAAATATATCCACGACGTATGCGATTTTTATCAATTCAGTGCCTTGGTGTCCACTTAAGGCTTGAATCACCTGTTGAGCATAATGTTGATTAGAAATGACTTTGGTAACAGCTTCTTTTAAAGGCACACCCCCCAACATGTTTCCAACCACATCAAAAATAGAAGAACCTTCCCTTAAAATGATGATTAAGTGTGAATGGAAAAAATAAAAACAATTGCCAATGAAAATACCCATCAGCAACTCGCCCAAAACACCTGGTTGATTCAAACATCGAGCGATGTACCTTCCCATGATAGAAAAAAACAACAGGGTGGTTACAACCAAAATGACGGATGTGACCGGATCTGTATGGGTTGACCCAGAAGATGCCATCGCTAGTAAAGGAATTGCGCCGGCTAACAAAAGGCAGGCCCTTAAGTTACGCATAGTTATATAAGCCCAAAAAAATTTCAATGTTTTTGCGCCAAAAATAAACAAGTTTCTAACACAGAATCTGGATTGAGGGACAGACTGTCTATGCCTTCTTCCAGCAACCATTCTGCAAAATCAGGGTGATCAGAAGGTCCTTGACCACAAATGCCTATGTATTTACCAGCTTGTTTGCAATTTGAAATGGCCATATGCAGTAAAGCTTTAACAGCTGGGTTACGCTCATCAAACTGGGCAGCCACCAATCCTGAATCTCTATCCAAGCCTAAAGTTAATTGTGTTAAGTCATTGGAGCCAATAGAAAACCCGTCAAAATATTCTAGAAAATCTGCTGCTAATAAGGCATTCGACGGTAATTCACACATCATGATAATTCGTAGATCGTCTTTACCACGTTCTAGCCCTTGTTGCTTTAAGCTATCAATTACATCTGATGCTTCTTTCACCGTACGCACAAAAGGTATCATGATTTCAACATTTTTTAAGCCCATATCCTCTCTTACTCGTCTAATGGCCATGCATTCTAAGGCAAAACAGGGCGCAAAAGCGTCTGAAACATAACGGGCAGCCCCTCTAAAACCCAACATCGGATTTTCTTCAAAAGGTTCATAAGTACTACCACCAACCAAATTAGCGTATTCATTTGATTTAAAATCAGACAATCGAACGATGACAGGTTTGGGATAAAAGGCTGCAGCGATGGTTGCGATTCCTTCCTTCAACCGCTCAATATAAAATTCTACAGGAGAGTCATAAGCTGCAGTTTTCTCAGCAATCAGGGCCTTGAGCTCCGCATCTTCTAAAACATCAAAATCAAGCAGTGCCTTTGGATGAATTCCAATATTATTTGATATTAAAAATTCCAATCGAGCCAAACCTACACCAGCATTAGGAATGGACTGAAAGGAAAAGGCCCGCTCGGGATTACCCACATTAAGCATAATTTTGATAGGCAAATCTGGCATGGTTTCTACATCCAAACGCACATGCTCAAAGGGCAAAATACCGGCATATACAAAGCCAGTATCCCCTTCAGCACAGCTCACAGTAACCTCATCCCCATCTTGGATATTTTTAGTTGCATCCCCACAGCCAACAACAGCAGGAATACCTAATTCACGTGCAATGATAGCTGCGTGACAGGTTCGACCACCCCTATTTGTAACAATGGCAGAAGCGCGTTTCATCACAGGCTCCCAATCTGGATCGGTCATATCAGAAATAAGTACATCCCCTGGACTAACACGATGCATTTCGCTGATGTCCTTAATCACCCTTGCCTTGCCTTGCCCTATACGCTGCCCAATACTGCGGCCTTCTGATAAAATGTGTGATTTTTTTTGTAGGTTAAACCGTTCTAATACTTGTTTATTATCCCTGCTCCTCACGGTTTCTGGACGCGCTTGCAGAATGTACAAATTGCCGTCCACACCATCTTTGGCCCATTCTATATCCATGGCGCAGCCATAATGGGTTTCAATGGTGATGGCCTGACGTGCTAATTGTTCAATTTCTGTTGGATTTAACGAAAACAACCGCCTTTGGGCTGGGTCAACCTCAATGGTTTTGATTCGCTCATCAGCGCAATAAATCATTTTATGTGCTTTAGTACCAATGTTACTGCGAATGATGGCAGAATTTCCGGCTTCAAGACTGGGTTTATGCACATAAAACTCATCTGGATTAACCGCACCTTGCACCACCATTTCACCCAAACCATAAGAGGATGTGATAAACACGACTTTATCAAAGCCTGATTCAGTATCCATGGTAAACATCACCCCGCTTACGGCCAAATCACTACGGATCATTTGTTGAACGCCTACTGATATAGCGACTTCAAGATGATTAAATTGATGATGGTCACGATAAGAAATGGCTCTGTCATTATACAAAGAGGCAAATACCTGCTTGATACAAATTAAAATTGCATCCACCCCTTTCACATTCAAATAGCTTTCTTGTTGTCCTGCAAAGGAGGCATCTGGTAAATCTTCAGCAGTTGCAGAGGATCGCACTGCAAGGCTAAAATTTTCATGCCCAATCATGGCAGACATAGACTGAAAGGCTGTGCGCACAGCTTGTTCGAATTCGGGTGAAAAAGGAGCCTCTAAGATCATCTCACGAATTTGTTTACCTACGATGGCTAATTGGCGCACGTCATCACTGTTAAGATGAGACAAGGCATCATGAATTTTTTTATCCAGTGCATTGACAGTTAAAAACTCTTTAAAAGAATCCGCAGTGGTTGCAAAACCCCCAGGAACAGCAATGCCCAGAGCAGTTAAATGCGTAATCATCTCCCCTAAGGAGGCATTTTTACCACCCACCTGTTCAAGATCTTTCATACTTAAATGCGCTAAATCAACAGTATGCCTTTTAACTGCCATAACCACTCCAAAATCCATAAAGGTTGCTTATTCTACTTAAATTAACAGGTTATTGGAATGAGGTAGTATTAGATTAGAAGGAAGAATGAAATAACTGCTTGGATTTATCACTAAAGTTAATCCCATAGATTATATGTATCGGTTATACAAACGCAAACAGTAATTTTTTTGTATAAAAAGATCACGCCGTGAATTCACATCTGTACCTACTTCAACTATTATATAGGCTTTCTTTTAAGGACCAACCTTCATGACACTTTCTGTTTTAAATGCAATTTCTCCCATAGATGGTCGTTATTACAGTAAAACAAAGACCTTGAGTCCTTATTTTAGTGAATTTGCATTAACTTATTATCGCTTGATAGTTGAAATCCGATGGTTTGAATCTTTAGCTGCTAATCCTGCCATTCCTGAAGTTCCAATGTTAGAACAATCGACCAAGCAGTTTTTGCAACAATTGATTAATGATTTCGATGAAAAAGAAGCAGAGCAGGTCAAAGTTTTAGAAAAACAAATCAATCATGATGTCAAAGCTGTTGAATATTATTTAAGGGATAAATTTCAAAACAATGTCAAACTCCAGTCACTTGTTGGCTTCATTCATTTCGCTTGTACCTCAGAAGACATCAATAATTTGGCATACGCTTTGATGGTAAAACAATCGCTTGCTCAAATAATCCAACCCACACTGGCAGAAATCATGGGTGGAATCACACTACTAGGTAAACAGCATGGTGATGTGGCTATGTTATCCAGAACACATGGCCAGCCCGCCTCTCCTACCACCATTGGGAAAGAACTGGTTAATTTTGTAGCACGATTGAAAAGGCCACAACAACAATTAGCTGAAGTCCTCATCCCTGCCAAATTCAACGGCGCTGTTGGCAATTACAATGCCCACCTCATCGCCTATCCTGAAGTAGACTGGCGCAAACATTGTTCAAATTTCATCGTTTCTTTTGGATTGTCTTTTAACCCCTACACCACTCAAATAGAGCCTCATGATGGCCTGGCCGAGGTTTCGCAGATAATGGTTAGAATCAACAACATTTTATTAGACTACTGTCAGGACATTTGGAGCTATATTTCTTTGGGCTATTTTAAACAAAAAACAATCGCCGAAGAGGTGGGATCCTCAACCATGCCGCACAAAGTCAATCCCATTGATTTTGAAAATGCCGAAGGCAATCTAGGGCTTGCCAATGCCTTATTCACCCATTTTTCTAATAAATTGACACAATCGCGCTTACAAAGAGATTTATCAGACTCTACCGTATTGCGTAATTTAGGGGTTGCCTTTTCTTATGCATTGATAGCCTATCATTCTATTGCAAAAGGTAATGATAAATTACAAATCAACAAGGCAGCACTGCATGATGACCTACATACCAATTGGGAAGTTTTATCTGAAGCGGTACAAACTGTTATGCGTCGTTACAATGTCCCCAATGCCTATGAACAATTAAAACACTTAACTCGGGGGCAAGGCATAGATTTGGCCAGTTTAAAAGAGTTCATCAATGCATTAGACATACCAGAAAAGGCAAAGGCACAATTAAACCAACTAACACCTGAAACCTACACAGGGTTGGCCGTACAATTGGTTAAGGCTTTTTCATGAAAAACCAGTTGTCTCAACAAGGGCAGGTGTATGATTTCGATGTCCTTGTTATTGGCACAGGCTTGGCTGGATTGCATTATTGCTTACAATTGGTAGCAATCCAACCCAAGGTTAAAATAGCTTTAATCAGCAAAGCCCAAGCTACAGAATGCAACAGCCGGTATGCCCAGGGCGGAATTGCAGCAGTTTTTTCTTCTGAGGATTCTTTGGAATCTCATGTATCCGACACTTTGGCGGCTGGAGATGGTTTGTGTTATAAGCCCGCAGTTGAATTCATCATTCGACAGGCTCCCAGTGTCATAGAGCAGTTGAATCAATACATGGTTCCTTTTAAACGCAATAGTAATGGGCAGTTTAATCTTGCTCAAGAAGGTGGACACACTCATCGCCGCATTCTCAATTGCGGTGATCAAACCGGCCTATCTTTGATGCAAAGTTTGTACAGTTTAGTACAACAGCATAAGCAAATTCAACTCTTTGAGCAGCACATTGCCGTGAATTTGATAACCCATTACCAACCTCATAGAACAGATCACCAAGGTGAAGTATTAGGCGCATACATCCTTGATTGCCAAAGCAACCAAGTGCATTCTTTTATGGCTAATTGCGTTATCTTGGCTACGGGAGGCGCTGGAAAGACTTACAGATATACGACTAACCCCATGATTGCAACCGGAGATGGTGTTGCCATGGCATATAGAGCTGGTGCTCGTGTAGGTAATATGGAGTTTTACCAATTTCACCCCACCCTATTACATCATCACCAAATCAATAATTTTCTTATTTCTGAGGCGGTACGCGGCGAGGGTGGCATCTTAAAAAATCCAGAAACGGGCCAGCGATTTATGGAAACTTATGCCCCGCAGCAACTAGAGCTTGCGACGCGAGACGTGGTTTCGCGTGCTATTTTTAATGAAATTGAACAAGGCCAAGCGGGGTATGTTTATTTAGATATTACTCATCAGTCTAAGCCATTTTTGAAAAAACGGTTTCCACAAATTTATCAAACTCTGGCCACCCTTGGTATCGATATGAGCCAAGACATGATCCCAGTTGTTCCAGCAGCCCATTACCAATGTGGCGGCGTACTCTCTGACATTGATGGGCGCACCGACTTAAAACGGTTATATGCTATAGGCGAGGTGGCTTTTACAGGGCTACACGGGGCCAATCGCCTGGCTTCAAATTCTTTATTGGAAGCCTTGGTGATGGCTTCAAACGCGGTTCATTGTACCTTAAAGGACATTTTTGTCCCCACTAAATTCATTGATGTATCAAAGTGGCATGAACCAGGTGAGGTGAACGCACGACGTGCCAGTCAAATAAATGCCCATTGGCGTGGGCTACGTGGTGAGATGACTTCTTATGCTGGTATCGTCCGGACAGAAGCTGGCCTGCAAGATCTATTACAACTGATTTTAAAAAGAAAAAAAAGCATAGAAGAATATTATTGGAAACATTGCATAAGCCGAGATTTTATAGAATTACGAAACATCGTTTTAATAGCTGAATTGATTGTTCAATCTGCTTTGTCTAGAAGAGAATCAAGAGGAGGACATTTTCGAGAAGATTTCCCTTATAAAAATGCCTTACTAGAAGAAAGTATTGCCAAACTTGGCCCGGTAAATCATGCCTATGGTTAACAAAGGAAAGGCAATTAATGCTGTTAAATTACAATTTGTCGTCATTGCGTTCGCAATGACGACAGTTGGTTTTTATTTAAGCTAAGTAAGATTTGCCCTGTTAGCAAAGAAAGGTGTGTGGATGAGCAATCCAATTTAGGTTATACTATGTACATAGAGGACTGTTTTAATATGTTTAAAAATTCACAAATCTACACACCAGATACCACCATCATGCCGGTCAGAAATGATATGCGTATTTGTCAAAGTGATTATCCTTTAGACTGGTATCAACCAGACTTTATTCCTTATGCAGAAGCATATCAGGCACTACCCGATCGCAAGCTTACAACCGTTCTTGCTTGGATGAGGCCTTACATAGAGAAAGCTCAAGATCATTTTGGCAACCAGATGTTGCTTTTAGCGCATTATTATATGGGTGGGGATATTGTTCGATTAATTGAACAATTTGGGGGCATCATTGGTGATTCCTATCAATTGGCTTTGACTGCTGCAAACAACCCCGAGCAATCCATCATCATTGAATCAGCCGTGCATTTTATGGCTGAATCTATCAGCATTTTAGCGCATGAAAACCAAAGGGTTTACATCACCAATCCAAAATCCGGTTGTACCATGGAAATGTTAGCAAAAGATTTTATGGTTGAGCCTGCTTTTATTGACTTAAATGAACGATATGGATCTGAAAATATCATACCCATCTGTTATATGAATACCTCTGGTCGGATAAAGGCGATGACCGGTGCACAAGGAGGTGCAGTATGTACCAGCTCTAATGTTAAAAAAATATTTCAATGGGCGCAAAAACAAAACAAAAAAATTCTATTTATTCCAGACAAGCATATGGGTGAAAATGTAGCTTATTGGTTGGGGATTAAAGACATCGCTTACTGGCCAGGAGGGACCGCTGGGGCACAGTATTCTTTAGCAAATGTTGATAAAAAAACCCTTAGCACATTTGATAAGGCGCAACTGTTTCTTTTTTCCAGTCAATGCGCTGTGCATACACATTATACTGCGCAGATGTGTGATTACTGGCACAGCTTAAACTACACAACCATAGCACATCCAGAATGTCGCAATGAAGTCATTAGAATTGCGAATCAGGCAGGTTCGACAGCCTTTATATGGGATTTTGTAGTACAGGATAGAGCTAAAACAAAACGGTATGCCATTGCTACTGAAAACCACATGGTGAAAAATTTAAAGCAATTTTGTAAACCTTTAGGCATTGATGTAGTAAATCTAGCCCAAGCACCTCAAAAAAATGATGAGCCTGGTATGGGCTGTGGATGTGCCACAATGTCACGAAATGACCCACCACACCTAGTTGCATTGGTCGATCTACTCCGTCAAGGAAAATCTCTACCCTATAACGAGGTAAAACCTGGTGATGATGTGAATGAATTTTCCGGCATAAGAAATCGACTTTCAACTCAAGATCAGCAATGGGTAACTGACAATGCTAAAAAAGCATTAAATATGATGATAGACATAACTGAAGACAGAATTTGATACTTTCTGCCGATCATCAAGGCAATGTTTCTAAAGTTTTTTATAGACTTCTGAGATTTGAAACTCAACAAATTTTTCAGCTTATTTCTAAGGGCCCCTCTCTTGCGCTTATTATTAAGTAGAATGATAATGCTTTTTCGCGTGACAAGGGATGGGGAGCTCTCTCTAAGGGTCACCATACCAGGATGGGTGCTTTAAATTTTGAAAAACAAATCGCTTTCTATATACATAACAGAGAAACACATTACAGGTGATTTTTTTCCTGGTATGATTCTAATTTTACAAACACCAAAAGCTACGTGTTATCCAACTCTTGTGAATCCTTAACTGGCATAGGCCCCATTCTTGCTACCAAACTCGCCAAATGCGATATTCATACTGTACAAGATTTACTGCTCCACCTACCACTACGTTACCAAGACAGAACTAGAATCACTGCCATTGCCGACGTACGGCCAAACGACTGGTGCGTTATTGCTGGCCAGGTCTGTAAAACAGAAATCAAATTCGGTAAAAAAAGGACCCTTGAATGTTATATTGAAGATAAAACCGGACTTATAAAAATTCGTTTTTTTTATTTTACCATGGCGCAAGTGAAGGCTTTGAATGAAAATCCTTTGATTTCGATTTTCGGAGAGGTGCGTGAATTTAAAAATCAAAGAGAAATCATTCATCCCCAGTATCGATTATTAAAAGTTGAAGAAGAGCACCAAGTAGAGGAAAATTTAACGCCCATCTACCCCTCCACCCAAGGTTTAACACAAAACAGGTTACGACAGGCAATTAAAATTGCTCTAAAACAGTTTGATCACGAATTAGGTCAATTAGAATGGATGAGTCAGTCGCAATTATCCTTTTACCAACTGATTCCCTTAAATGAGGCTATAAAATTATTACACAATCCACCACCTGATACCTCTTTTCAATCCTTAGAGCAGGCAACGCACCCAGCAACCAGGCGCTTGATATTCGATGAATTGATAGCGCAAAGACTCAGCATGCACTTCGCCAAGGCATCACGAAACGCCTTGATTTCCATCGCCATTCCTAGTAATGAGGAAGCATGTAGTCGGTTTTTATCTACCCTACCCTTTGCTTTAACCAATGCTCAACAACGAGTGGTTGGGGAAATCCACGAGGATTTAAATCAAACAAAGCCCATGCTGCGGTTGTTACAAGGCGATGTTGGGTCAGGAAAGACAATCATCGCAGCCATGGCAGCCTTACAATCGATAATGGCAGGCCATCAGGTTGCCTTCATGGCACCAACTGATTTATTAAGCGACCAACATTGTCAAAACTTAATCAAATGGTTGGAGCCCTTAGGCATATCAATTTCTAAACTCAGTGGCAAAATGAGCATGGTACAACGCCGCAAAGTACTTGCCGATCTTGCGGATAATAGGTGTAAACTCATCATTGGCACCCATGCTTTATTCCAAGAAACCGTTTTATTTAGTCAATTAGGCTTGGTTATTATTGATGAACAACATCGATTTGGAGTCGAACAACGACTTTTATTACAGCAAAAAGGCCAAGCATTTACTCCCCACCAGTTACTCATGACGGCCACCCCAATCCCAAGAACATTGGCAATGACTCATTTCGCACATTTGGATATATCAATCATTGATGAGTTGCCCCCAGGACGTACTCCCATCACCACTGCAGTTATTTGCCAAGACAAACGTGACTCTATTATCTTGCGGCTGCAAGAAGCAATCGCATCCGGAAGGCAAGCCTATTGGGTTTGTACATTGATTGAAGAATCAGAGAAATTACAATGCATGGCAGCTACCAATACAGCACAATCTTTACAAGCTCAGCTGCCACTGGTGCGTGTGGCTTTGATCCATGGAAGAATGAAAACCACTGAAAAAGAATCCACCATGGCCGCTTTCAAAGCAGGTGAAATCGATTTATTGGTAGCAACCACTGTCATTGAAGTAGGCGTGGATGTGCCTCTGGCCAGTTTGATGATCATAGAAAATTCTGAGCGGCTTGGTTTGTCTCAATTACATCAATTGCGTGGCCGAGTCGGCAGAGGCTCGACAGTGTCACATTGTTTACTATTATATCAGGCACCCTTGTCAAAACTCAGTGCCGAACGTTTAAATATCATGCGTTCAACGCAAGATGGTTTTTTAATTGCAGAACAAGATTTAAAAATCAGAGGAGCTGGTGAATTACTTGGCACAAGACAAGCAGGTTATAAGCAATTTAAAATTGCCAATATTGAAAGGGACAAGCATCTAATTGCTACGATTGCACCCATAGCAAAACAATTATCGCAAGAACAGCCAAACACTGCTCAAATGATCACTCAGCGCTGGTTAGGAAACTTTCAACATTATTTGCAGGGGTAAAAATAAATTAAAGTCAAGACTGTTTTTTTACTTTATCTTTGATACTATACGAGATTACAAAATTTAAACCGCTTTATCACAACATGTGAATAACTTTTTTAACTATCCGTTTTAATCTGAACAATTTAACACATTTTCTATACTTAAAGTCCTTATTATACAAGGCCTTGATACCCCACAACTCATAACTATAGGCTTTAAGTTTATCCACAAAACCTGTGGATAACCTTGTGCATAGCATTGAAAGTACCTTGTAAAATCTCAACATTTTCTGCTGCTTTAGAACTTACCATTTAGGTCAGGCTAAAATTTTTAAAGGTATTAAAATTGGCAGCTCAACTGTAATTGATGTGAACAATTCAGATCTTATACTTTCATATTTCTTAAAAAATGGTATGCTTAAATCCCGACAGTTAGCCCAATATACATGAATAAAGACAGGTACCGTCAAATACAAAAAATAACACTTCTCAGTGTCATAACCACTGCATCTCTGGCTGTTATCAAAGTTGCGGGTGGTTTGTTATACCATTCACATGCCTTGCTTGCAGATGGTGTGCATTCTTTTTCTGATTTACTCACAGATTGTATGGTGTTCTTTGCTTCAAAATATGGCAGCGTGGATGCTGATGACAGTCATCCCTACGGTCATCAACGGATTGAAACGGCCGCCACCTTGCTATTATCTTTGTTTCTCATCATTGCAGGGTTTAGTATCGCTTGGGACGCAATCGATGAATTGTTCTACGCATCCCACACCAAGCCCAATTGGTTATCCTTACCAATCATAAGCCTCTCCATCATTGCAAATGAATTATTATTTCGGTACACCCACCACATAGGTACAAAAATTCGTTCACAATTGCTTCTGGCAAATGCCTGGCATCATCGTTCTGATGCAGCATCTTCATTGGTTGTACTGGTAGGATTGATTGGAGGCTTAGCAGGCATGGTATTTTTAGACACGGTAGCAGCAAGTATCGTTGGACTCATGATTATCAAAATGGGTTGGGATTATGCTTGGAATAGTGTCAAAGAATTGATTGATACAGCCGTGGACCCTACACTTTTAGCTCAAATTCGGAATATTATTACAGGTGTACATGGCGTTGAGCGTATCCATCAATTGCGCAGTCGATTAATGGGAAGGGATGTTTTAATTGATGTTCACATCATAGTAGCATCCAAAATCTCGGTTTCTGAAGGTCACTTTATAGCCCAACAGGTCCATCATGCCTTAGTAGATACAATGAAAGATGTCAAAGACGTAACCGTTCATGTGGATCCAGAAGATGATGAAATTTGCGCACCTTCATTACAGCTGCCTAGTAGAACCCTAATGTCCGCTCTCTTAGAGGAAGTACAACTAGATTTTCCACAGATTTCATTTTTGAACTTACACTACCTTAATGGAAAGATAAGCATTGATGTTGTTTGTTCTGAGCCCTTCTCACACTGGCAAGCCTTGCACAATAGAATCATGGCAGATAGCAAATTAGAAAATAAAATACATGAAATCCGCTTATTCAGCTTACATGAAACCCATGTTAATCCAAAAAAGACTTGCTAAATCAGTTTCAGGAAAATATTATTCCCTTTTTATAAGGACTACTCAATGTTCTCAGATGCGAACTTAAAAATTATTTTTGGATTTTCTATTGTTATAGTCATTCTACTGGCAGGCTGGATCCCATTCAAGAAAAGGTTCAAAACAGATCAGCACGTGGATTTCCCAATTGGTGAAACTTTGGCCACAGGTGTTTTTTTAGGAGCAGCATTGCTACATATGCTACCTGAGGCCAATGCCCTGTTTAAAGACATGGGGTACCACTACCCCTTGGCCTTCATCATTACTGGTGCCGTATTCCTCATATTTTTATGGTTTGAACATTTAGGTAAAGAACTTTATCATCACCACAATGCCAACCACCCTTCTTTTGCCATCTTAGCTTGGACTATGCTTTCAATACATTCAATCATGCTTGGGACTGCTTTGGGTTTGTCTCATCAAAGCTCAATAATCATCATGTTGTTTTTAGCCATCATCACACATAAATGGGCTGAAAGTTTTGCCATTGCTGTGCAATTAAATAAAAGCTCCATGAGCACTAAAATCAGCCTGTGGTTTTTTGTACTCTTTAGTTTAATGACCCCGCTGGGCATCTATTTGGGATGGTTCTTTGGGCATGGTGTTGAAACCCATTCAATTTTTGATCCTATTTTAATTGCAGCTTCTGCAGGCACCTTTCTTTACCTTGGTACGCTTCATGGCTTGGAAAGATGCGTCTTAGTTGAGCGTTGTTGTAATCTGTGGGATTTTAGTTTTGTGATCATTGGCTTTTTATTGATGAGTTCCGTTGCATATTATATTTAATTAGGACATACATGAACATAGCAGGCATCAAGGCTCGCGAAATTTTAGACTCTCGCGGCAATCCTACCATTGAAGTGGATATTATTTTAGATGAAGGCCAGATAGGACGCGCCAGCGTGCCTTCAGGTGCTTCTACTGGCAGCCGTGAGGCCTGTGAAATGCGCGATGGAGATCTAAATCGTTATCAGGGTAAAGGTGTACTTAAAGCATTGGCAGCTATTGATTCTGAAATCAAAACCGCAGTACGAGGCATGTCTGTTATAGACCAAACAGCTTTAGACGCAGTATTATGCGAACTTGATGGCACCACCAATAAGGCTCGATTAGGTGCCAATGCCATTTTAGCCGTGTCATTGGCCGCAGCCCGTGCCAGAGCTCTCTGTCACAATCAACCCTTGTATCTTAGCTTAAACCAAGGGGAGCCTATGTCTATGCCGGTGCCTATGATGAACATTTTAAACGGCGGTGCGCATGCTGATAACAATGTAGACATTCAAGAGTTCATGATAATGCCTGTGGGTGCTAAAAATTTTCCCACTGCAGTACAAATGGGCGCAGAGATTTTTCATGTACTTAAAACCATTTTAAAACAAGCAGGGCTGAATACAGCTGTGGGAGATGAAGGCGGGTTTGCACCCAATATTCAATCCAATCGGCAAGCCTTGGATTTACTGAGTCAGGCTGTTGAAACAGCGGGATATCGATTAGGCGTGGATGTTGTTTTTTCTTTAGATGTAGCAGCCTCTGAACTTTTTAGGGATGGTTGTTACCACATGGACTCTGAAAATAAAAAATTCAGTGCTCAACAACTGATTGCTTATTATGCTGATCTTGTCTCTACTTATCCTATCATCAGCATTGAAGACGGTTTAGATGAAAACGACTGGCTTGGTTGGATTGCCTTAACAGAGCGTCTTGGGAAGAAAATTCAATTGGTAGGTGATGATTTGTTTGTAACCAATGCCGCATTATTACAAGAAGGTATTCAAGCCCAGGTAGCCAATGCCATTTTGATTAAGCCAAATCAAATAGGTACCTTGAGTGAAACAAGACAAGCAATCCAGGTTGCCCAGAAAAATGGTTACAAATGCGTTATGTCTCATCGCTCTGGAGAGACAGAAGACAGCTTCATCGCTGATTTAGCCATTGCCACTGGTTGTGGACAAATCAAAACCGGTTCTTTGTGTAGAACAGATCGTACTGCAAAATATAATCAATTATTACGGATCAATGATGAGATCGTTCTTCCCTATGCCGGGAGTTTCCTTCAGCTGAAATAATCAGCTTTTTAGAGTCAGGTCCTCTCCAAAATTGGCTTCATTGGATGCATCTTTTTGACTTAAACTATCTAAATTAGCTGCATGATTTTTTACAGACCTAGCCTCATGCTCAAAAGAGTTTGCATTTGACGCCCTTTTAGTTGGAAGCATTTTTTTTTCATTAAAAAAAGTATGGTGATTGTTAATCTGGTAGTAACTTTGCCTAAATGAACCCTGTGGGCCTTGAGAAGTCATGAATGGTGGTGAAGTTATAATAGAAGGTGTCATTTTCCTTGTATTTTGCTCATAGTGCACAGAATTAGCAGCTGCTTTTATATAAGGCAAGTGGGTCAGCTTGTTTTTTATAAACATTTCTGTTCTGCAAAGCCGCCTACCTTTGTTTTTTAGTTTTTTTCTTTTAAAGCGCTTAAAAAGTGCAAGCCGCCTTGAGGCAAATTTTTTTTTATGAAATAATTTAAAAACCAAATCAAAACGACCAATAAGTATCAGATAACCAATATAGTTATGTTTAGCCATAAACCGAAGCATTTTAGCCAGGTCCAAAGAAAAATTCTGTTTGTTGACTAGGTCCGAATTCAATGAAGAGCATTTTTTTTGCAATTTAATTTTCTTTTCTGGTGGTAGCTTGATCCTAAGGTTGGTAGTTCCTTTATTTAAATACGCTTTACAGGCTCTTTTTTGATACATATTCACCCCCGCTTTTTAACACGTTTATAAAAGTATAGGCGGGTTTTATAAATATATTTCAAATGATATTGAGGTAAGTGCTCAAAAATTTGAAATATGCAAGCGTATTGCCCAGGGTATAAACAAAGACTACAATAGACTTCTTGAACCAATAATTTATAAATAGGTAGAAAAATGCGGCCCTTGCTCATCATTTTAGTCATCGTACTAATTCTCTTACAAAACAAACTGTGGTTGGGAGAGGGCAATTTGATTCAATGGATAACATTAGAAAAAAAACTTAAAAATCACGAACATGAAAATAACAAACTGGCCAAACACAATAAGGCCATAGAAGCCAATATTAAGGAATTAAAAAGTGGCGACCAAGCCTTAGAAGAAGAGGCCCGCTATGAGTTGGGTATGATTAAGGAGAATGAAGTTTATTATCAATTTGTAGATTGATGTTCAGGGCTACCGCACGTGTGCTTAAAAACAAATCAATTGCAAATTAATTAGGAAAATATAAAGTTTTTCTTGACACAGTTTTATTCGATTTTAACTGATTTATTATTCAAATTTAACACCCTATCT
>JACCWN010000011.1 GCA_013697625.1 Legionella sp. | reverse complement strand
AGCGTGGTTTCAAAATGCGATCCGTTTGCAAAATATCGTGGTTTCATCAAATTCTATTCGCAGAATATCGTGGGTTCATTCGCAAAATAGCGTGAGCACAGCTGATTCTGTTCGCGGGTTCTAACAGTTAGCAGAGGAACAATGAGTTGTGAGACGTTAGCAATGTGCAGATTTAGCCAATATATATCTAACAAACAAAATATTAATAAGCCCACCCAGAAAATATATCCGCTGTGTCTTTGATTTGAGATATTGGAAATTCGTATGGGTAATAGGAAACAAGCCCATAAAAATAAAGAGCTTTTTACTATGTATAAAAAATCGCGGCCAAGTACTTGCTCGTAAACTGCCTGCATCTTCCAGAATGAAGATGCAGGCAGCCAGATAGCTAGTTTTAAAAATAAGATATACATAGCATGGAACAATATTATCATGTACACAGCATGCCGCAGATATGCGAAACCATACACGCTGTATATTATTCGCAGCACAAAAAAGACGAGAGGCCACCATAATAATTCTGATGCTGTAGCTATTCCAGTTATATTAATCATCTGAGCCTCAGCAGGCACAGTAATTAAAGAAAAGAAGACACCAAATCCAAGTAATGTATGAAATATTTTAAACTGAAGAGGTGTTTTCGATTTTCCCGTAAGGGGATTATTCATCGATAAAAACCCTCTTTAGAGTGGAGGCACATTTGCTTTTGAAGTTCGGTTCTTTTTGCTTTGTAATGAGCAATTTCTCTGCATGTGAGCCAAACTGCTGTCCCATATCAAACACAATGCGTGGATCAACTAGATAAATCATATCTGTCTTCACAAACTCCGCAACAGACATGCCCTGGCTAACACGTTTATTTACAATATGAAAATCGACTGATAATTCATTGCTTTTAATGTGTGGGCAGATATTATCAACTCGTATAAGGTAAGGCTCTCTGATTTCTCTTGCGAATCGCAATAATAAATGCTGATAAACAAAACGAAAAAATCTGTTTCTTTTACTCCACTTTTCCATGTATTACATCCTACAACTTATTTTTTGAACGCAAGTGCACCTCAAGAATAACACCTGCAACTGTGTGTATATTTTTATCAAATATCTCTATTGGTAATTTGGGGTTTATAGGGTACAAATAAATCTGATCCCCCTCAAGAACATATTTTTTAATTGAGTAATGCTGTGGACTATCGGTTTTTTTGAGGACAACATATGCACGATCATCTGGCATAATATGAGCATTGACAATCAGTAATGAATTTATTGGAAAGGTGGGTTCATATAAATCAGTGTCTATAGCCAGCGCGTAATACACTCCGTCAATTTCATTAGATTTCCAGCGATACCAATCTTTAGTCAGTTGATTAGAGTTACTAAACTCATAAATCGGCAAAGTTTTTGTTGCTGCTTGTTGGCCAAAATCTCTCTCTCTAGTAATTGTTTCTAAGCCGAGCAATTGTTCTATAGTGATCCCAAAATAGGATGCAATTTGCAATAATGTGCTGGCTTTAGGGTCAGTAACATCACCATTTAAAATCCTAGTAATTTTATTAGTAGGGATCTTTAACTTTCGGGCAAGTGCCGCTGGCGTAAGTTTATTCTCACGGTCAATTAAGTCGGTGAGTGTTTGGGCCAATAGAAGATTGATAGGTTCACTTAAAATATTTATCGACATACCTTGACTTAATTACGTATATGTAATAAATTACATCAATGTATCAAATTGCACCGATGTAAAAAGAAGATATTACCATATTTTTCGGCACCTGTAGTAATTGGCAGCGGTTTTATATTAAATAACAGCGCATCAATTATGCATTGTTTTAAGGAGTGTTATTTCATGGATCATCATAAAAAACCGAGCATTTATAAAAGAATAATTGCGGTTCTATCTAGTTCATCGATAAACAGTATTCGCGCTATTTACTTCCATAGTATTTCCTTAAAAAACTACATCAGAAGTACAAATCATGAAGAACTCTCAACTATATTTTTAGCACAAATATAAAAGTTCTCAAATTATGCCCAATCTATTTTTGCCTAATTAAAGATAAAGAAAATTCAAGTAATTCAAGGAGAAGAACTAATGACAGGAAAAAAAGCTAATTTAAAAATACAAATTTATAAGGGAATTATACAATATCTTTTAGAGTCCACGCATTACACCCTAAAAAACATTGCAGAGCTATCCAGCTCCTCAATACAAGACATACGTTCAATCTATTATGAAGATAGTTTGCAACTTAATATTACTTCTGAACTTAAACTAGCAACTCTATATCATCTAATTTTAGAAATAAACTTAAACAATGAGCAAATGAATAAAAAAAAGTACGTTTATAGAATTAAATAACAATGGAGTGATGAAATGGTAAAGTGGGTCAAATTAAAAAAATACTGCCATGAGTCTGGAGATACTGCAAATGCAGTGCACGCCAAACGCAAGAAAGGAATATGGCTTGATGGTATTCAATGCAAAATAGGTCCAGATGGTAATATTTGGGTTAACTTAAATGAGGTTGAGAAATGGGTGGAGCACGGAAACAAGGCAACGAATCACAGCCTGCGCGCGGGGTAAGTATTCGTGAATGGGAAACTGGACAGGCCATTCGGATTTTATTCTATTACCGTGGAGTTCAATGCCGAGAAACACTTAAGCTTGAACCTACAAAAGCTAATTTAAAATATGCCGAGCGGCTACGGGGCGAAATCATGAATGCCATTGCCTTGGGTACTTTTAATTATGCAGATTATTTTCCAGACTCCAAACGCGCTCGGTTATTTGGCCATGTAATCATCAAAGCGACAACGGGTGAGTTGCTGAAAGACTATATGGCTATCGCCGAAAAAACCCTGGAGGCAAGTACTTATAATGGTTACAGAAAGGTTTGTGAGGCACATTTATATCCCAACTTTGCTACAATACCGATACGAGATCTATCTTCTGTAATTATTCGCAATTGGATAACCGGGTTGAATCTGACTGTCAAAACGGTACGCAATATTATTATACCCCTTCGCAACATGCTGGATCAGGCGCTTAATGACGGCGTCATTGAACGGAACCCTCTTGATAGGTTGGTGCTTTCCAAATTGATCAACAAGAAAACCAGCAAGAGTAACTGGGAGGTTGATCCCTTTGACCAAGATGAAATCAAAGCTATTCTTAATACTGCTATTGGTCAAGCCAGAAACCTGTTTCAATTTGCTTTTTTTGCAGGTTTGCGCACATCTGAGTTAATCGCATTGGAATGGGATGATATTGATTGGTTAAAAGGTTTGGTAAGGGTTTCTCGTGCAGTGGTTTTAAAGCAGGAAAAGGGGACCAAAACAAAATCTGGAGTACGGGATGTTTTGTTGCTTCCTCCTGCATTGGAATCTTTGAAAAATCAAAAACCATTTACTTATCTTGAGGGTAAACGAGTATTCTATAACCCCCGTACCAATACCCCATGGGAAACCGATGGCCAGATTCGCAAAACCTGTTGGACTCATATACTGAAAAAAGCAGGCATTCGTTATCGAAACCCTTATCAAACCCGCCACACCTATGCGTCAATGATGCTGTCATCTGGCGAAAACTCGTTGTGGGTTGCAACTCAAATGGGGCATAAAGATACTGAGATGATTATTAAACATTATGGACGGTGGATACCTGATAAATCGACTGTTGCAGGGTATCAGCCTGTTAATAGTTGGTTACTGTGTTTAAACGCCAAGGTTAGTGAATAATATTGCAGTAATCTCCAATAGGCAGAATAAAATAGACACTATTAGAGAGCTACGTAAATTCATGATAAGAAACGATAAATATCTGGATCCTGACTATGCTTTTACTTTTTAGCACCTTTCCATCTCTCTCCAGGAAGCAATGAAAGAAATTTTTGGTTGACTACATTTGCAGCCTCTCTAATATCCCAATGTAGACCAGAAACCAACAGCGGCTCCATATCTTTAACAAACAATTCGGAAGACAATTTTTGGATTAAATTTTCTTCAAACTGAGCCTTGCTGATCGATAAATGCTGTTGCTGTATGTAATGCTGGAAAATTCGGATAATTTCGTCATGATCACATGCAAGCTGATTATCAACATACCAAAGATCAAATAAATCTCTTCCTTTTTTTCTTTGATAGAGGGCACGCATTTTAGTTCCCAGTAATTCATTTAAGTGATAAGTCGAAATCGTTGCTTTGCCACTAAACCAATCTGAGGATGTTGAAAAAGTTTTTTGATGATGACCCAGAACCGTAAAGTGCTCTTGGGTATTAATCTCTATTTTTAATTTCATAGGAACTGCTGGCATGCCTTCAGCCAAATAACGGTATATTAATGTAACGCGCCCTTGAGATCTTTTACTGTTTGGTTTTCCCAACCAAGGATCCAAATGAACGCGAATGGCATCTAAAACGGGGCCTATTGGCTCTGATTTGAGTTGAACTAAATCAATATCTTCAGAGTATCGTGCTGGTTTTTCTACAAATAATTTATAAAGAGCAGTCCCGCCACGAAATGCTACAGATTCAGCGATAAGTGGATCGTTAAATAGTACAACCAGTGCTCGACTAATTATCAAATCTTGCTCTATCTGGCGTTCAAAAGCCCAAGGAGCATTAGCTCTCCATTGCGTGATAAATCGTGTAGGAATCATAAATCGCTCTCTATTATTTCATTTTGAATCACTTTCCATCGTTTATTAATTGGCATATCGATTCCCTGAGCTGCCATTTTTGCCACTAATGCTACGCTGCGTATTGTTCGCTCTTGTAAGATTTTCTCTATCACTGAGGCGAGCTCATCCAATTTTATTGCTTCAAATAAAAACCCTAGTCGTTGCCACTGCGGCGAAGAGGGCAACTGTTTCGCAAGACTCATTAGTGCTTGTGGTTGTATTTGCTCGCCAAGCTCCTCCAGTATCGTTGCAACGTTGCTTAATCCGCCGCAATACATTGGATAGTTTGCCAGATCCAATGCAGTTACTTCAGGTGTTGAGACTTTTACGTATCCTTTAGGTGTATTAAAATCCTGTGTGGGTATATCAATACTATTTTTTCTGGCAATGAACTCTACGCGGATTTTCCCACAATGAATTTTATTTCGATTTTTTGACACGATTACTTGAAAAACCTGTGCTTGCTGATGAGACGCACCGTAGTACTGCGCAGCGCTTAATAATCCAATATAATAAGGTAAATGCAAATAAGTCATTAAATCTGGAATAAACTGATCCGGTGGCAAACAACCTAGACGCTGGAATTCGGGGGGAACAACAATATGAAACCCTCGATATGGTGTGGCAATAAGCCCCTTTTTTTCAAGGCGAATGATTGCAGCCCATGCATTTGTTTTTGACACGTCAAGTGCGAGCATCATTTCGTGCGTTGTAAAACAATGCTGACCCTGAGTCGCTAAATGATTTACAAAGTTAGGCGCTTTCACAAAAGAACTCCAATGCAATTTACTTTATGTACTTAATCTTATTTGTTAAGTTTAATGAGTAAATTGCATAAAATCAAGTTCGATTCCGTTCTTGGGAATCGTACTGTTCAGGAGCATTTTTGTTACTGAAAATGTACCCAATATGTGCCCAAAGATTTATATAGTTAAAATTTAGTTAATATTATCAATAGTTTAGAAATAATTGTGGCGGGTTCGATTCCCGCCGCCTCCACCATTTAAGTCTTTGATTTATAGGGCACAAATCTACGACGTTCTATGTTGCGGCACCATACCGGCACCATTTACTTTAAATGACTACTCCAATCATGGACTGGGCGGTAACCAGATTGTGATGAATTGTCAGGAATCCATCGCCCATAAGTCTTAATTACCATCTCGACATCTACATGCCCTAATTGTTTGGATACCCACATGATGTTTTCTCCTTGAGATAGCATCATTGATGCATAAGTATGACGAGTTTGGTAGGTATTGCGATAACGAATACCCGCTCTTTTTAAAATATGCATCCATTGAGTACGACGAATTTGTTGTGAGGTTTCCCATGGTTTATAGGTTTGGGGATTATGAAACGCTCTTCCTTTTTGGGAAAATGTATATTGTTTTTGCTGTTCCAGTGCCTCTAATGCTGGAGGCAACAAAAGCACATCTCGAATTCCTGCCTCTGTTTTTGGTCCCTTTGCTTCTTTAGAAACAATGGTTTCTTCAACATGAATTAATTGATTTTGCCAATCTATGTCTTCCCACCTCAACCCAATAAGCTCAGATACCCTTAATCCTGTGAAAAAAGCAAATTGAAATAATAAGCGTACTTGACCTTCAGATTCATTTAAAATGATTTTGATTTCATCAACGTTAAATGGATCAGGCTTATAATCACTTTTTTTTGTTTCTTTATTAGTAAGGGTTTAATTAACCACCTCCTTTGCAGGGAAAATCAGCTTAGGTATATTGCGCATATCTTCTAACTCATCTGGATTCACATTAAATGGCAGAAGCATCTCAAGTTGCTCTAAGGTATGGGCAT
>JACCWN010000009.1 GCA_013697625.1 Legionella sp. | reverse complement strand
AATATCGCAAAAACTAGTTCAAAAAAAGCGTTATCTCATAAAAAATATTGTGAATTGACTAAGTTTCGATAAGTAATTGGCTTGAAATTAATAGTGCCTATTTTTGGATGCGGAATTTAGGATATTAGATTACAACGCCTTTGGACATTTCAGTTATTCATTAGATTACAATGCGCATTTAAATGGAAACTCACTTCATTTATTACATACCCATCATTCTGTAGACTCCCTTGAGTCACGTCCCCTATATTGGCCCGATTTTACTACCTTTATTGAAAAACCAGAGATAGATATAAATACTCTCATCGAAGAGGGGCTCCCCAGACTTAAAGCTAGGTTATGTATCTTCTTATTAAAAAATAGAAAATTATTTGATGAAGGAACTTCCTATATCAGTGATCAATGGCATGATGTAGGCACTGGCAATTGGAAACGTGGGGATCTTATCGACAGGTATTATAGTCTTGCTGCATGGGTATTTGAAGAGTCAGACCAGGGAACAGAAGACTTCCAGTTGGAACGAAACATCTGCGAACTAATAGAAATGGGGCGGTTGCATCTTCCTAAAAAGAAAGCTCATACTTTCAAAGGGGACGAATCTAATTTCCAAGGACTATTCGATGAGTTATCTGAGCATTTGAAGTATATCAAGCAAGTATACACTTCCAATCAAAAAGTTATATATGCACATGGTCTTCATGACCCGCAATCCACTTTATATCTTTTTTTTAAAAAAAATCCTCTATATGATAAAAATTTATCACAAGAGGTATTGCACATGCTGGGATAAACAAGAGCCATTGTAACTTAAACTGATAAACGCGCTTCATCCTCCTCTTTGAGTTCTTGTTGATAACAGGGGGATTTTGTACGTAAGCTTTTAAAAAATCCTAGCTCACTGTTGATAGCGGTACGGATATCTACTATTTTTGCAGTTTTTTTTTCTAAATCTGACAAAGGATGAGGTTGCAAAGCTTGGGCTTTGACTCTTATGTCGGTGTGCTCTATGGCATCGGTTATATTTTGAAAGCCCATCAGTCTTTGTCTAATTTCCATGTTTGATGGTGAAATGACTCATCATTTGGGTTATGAAAAACACGCAGTGGAAGGTCGTAACAGCGGGAATTCCAGAAATGGTAAAACGATAAAGACTGTCAAAACGAATCACGGTGAATTGAAATTAACCATACCCCGAGATCGCAAAAGTGACTTTGAACCCATTTTAATCGAAAAGAGACAAAACCGGCTTAAAGTGGTTGATGATCAAATTTTATCTCTTTATGGTCGAGGAATGACTGTTCGTGACATTCAGGAGCATGTATTAGAACTTTATGGCACAGAGGTTTCGCCCGATTTGATTTCCACCATCACTGATGGGGTTTTAAGTGAGGTAACAGAGTGGCGTAATCGTCCACTGGACAAGGTCTATCCTATTTTATTTATTGATGGGTTTGTTGTTAAAGCACGCTCAGATGGGGTGGTATGCAACCGTACTGTTTATGTTGTTTATGCGATTACGCTTGAGGGTAAAAAGGAAGTCATTGGGCTTTATTTAGGTGAAAATGAAGGCGCCAAATTTTGGTTATATGTTTTAACGGAGCTGAAAAACAGAGGGATGGAGGATATTTTTATTCTTTGTGCGGATGGTCTTAAAGGGCTTCCTGAGGCCGTAGAGGCGGCGTTTCCTAAAACTACCTTCCAGACTTGCATCGTACATATGATGCGCCATTCTTTGAATTATGTGCCTTATACGGATAAAAAGGCAGTAGCCGCCGATTTAAAGAAGATTTATCAGTCAAATACTATTGAACTGGCGCAAGAAGCCCTGGATGAATTTGAAATCGCGTGGGGTGATAAGTATCCTGCTATTGTAAAATCATGGCGCAATAACTGGGAAAAGATAAGGCCGTTTTTGCAGTTTCCAAAAGAGATTCGGCGCGTGATTTATACAACGAACATCGTTGAATCATTGAACAGCACTCTACGAAAAGCAGTTAGGAACCGTGGGCACTTTTCAACGGAAGACGGCATTATGAAAGTACTTTATTTGGCCATCCGAGGGGTATCCAGGAAATGGAATATGCCCATACGCGACTGGAAACAAGCACTCAATCACTTTGCTATCTTGTTTGAAGATCGTTTTCCGGAACAGTTTTCGGTATAAAGCTTTATAATAAAAACAACGCTAATGTGCTCTATGGACGACCTTCCTGGACGTGTGGATAAGCCTATGGACGAAATGTGACAATAAAAACCATTGTCACATTATCGCCCACAGACTTACCCACACTTCGACCACAGAGGTTTTATTTAATACAGTAATAATTTTTATTTTTTTATAAAAAAATATTTTGACACCACGGAGTGAGTATGAGAGATTAGGCGTGTAGTTTGATTTATTCAGATCGTAAAGAAATTTTCCCCGCGCTACTTACACACTTTAAATGACACCGCCGGACAATTGTTTATATGCTTCTGCTTCAAATATTCGAGCAAGATTACAGCAACATGTGAGTTACAACTAACTATGAAATTGACCCATATTCGTCACTCCTGGTTAAAGTAGCTTGTTCGTAATTTCAATCTCAATACTAAATTCTATAATTAGGCGGCGTTTTCAATTTCTACAACTAAACCTAAATGATCCCGATCAATCATATCTTGCAAACAAAGCCGAACAAATTGCTTCTTTGAATATCCTAATAATTCAGCAAATTCCGCAGCTTTTTTAGGGCTAATGATTCTTCTTCCATGCTCTATGTCACATAAAATTTGCCTTGAAACACCAAGTGTTTTAGCAAATTCTACTTGACTTAATTCCTCGCCTTGGCGAATTGCAAGCATAAAAGAACCCATAGTTAATTTTTCACCCATAAGGTTTTCAAGATATTGCAATGTCTCTTGTGTTTTTTTAGTAATCATGTTTGTTCACCTCAATAATTTCTACAATTTCCATTTTTCCAGTTTTATCAATAAAATAAATAGCACGATACGACTTTGAAAGTCTTATCGAACGCTGACCTTTTCGTTCACCCTGTAAAGGTTCGTCATGATACCCTGGTATTCTTCTTACCTCACTTAAACCATCATGGCCTACTGCATTAATCCAGGCTGTTAACTTAGAAATAATATGTTTAGGAAGTTTCTTTAAATCAAGTGCTAATTTCTTCTTTAATACAACATTATAAATTTCCAATTTTCTCTCTTTTATTTTTAATTATATTGTACTCAATTTTTGAGTACAAGTCAAGAGAAAATTACAGTGTCAAAAAATTAAAAGCGCATTTAATTGATAATCCATTTAATTGCTGAAACTTATTAGACTACCTTTAATTTCAAACAATTCTTCAATTGTAGACTGCATTTCATCCTGACTCGGTTTGGCATAGCGAAAGGATCTCTTTAATAGACACATTACCGCTCAGCTCCTGTGCAAAATGAACTCCATGCTTATCGGTGACCTTCTTCAAAAAGGTATGACGCAGCTTATGGGGTGTAAATTCAAATTTTTCAGATTCTGGTAAAAAAGCCAACGCTTGCTTTAAGACCCTTTGAGATATTCGGTAAACATCCAATGTCTGCAAGCGTGTGCCATAGCGGGTAATGAATAAAGGCTCATTTTCATCAGGGCTTCTGGATTCCAAATACTGATCTAAATACGCCCTGCTTTCTTGGTAAAGGAATTTTTTGACTGATGCGTTTAGATTTGTGTAAGCGCTCAATAAACCACCTCCTTTTTTAATTTATATTTTTGCAAGATACTTTCTGCAGTTAATAGCAGGAGTTCATCATGAAAGTAGAAAATAAGAATAAGAATAAATACTGGCAAGACCACA
>JACCWN010000001.1 GCA_013697625.1 Legionella sp. | reverse complement strand
GATATGAATATGGAAGATAATAATCAAATAAACGAGGACGCTAATAAAGAGCTATCCAGCAAAAGTCATCTAATCATCAGGGAAGCTCAGTATACTAAAAAACTTATCGACCAACAGTTGGCCTATGGAACAAAACGTGTTTATCAATCTGATTGGCGCATTTTTGAAGTTTGGTGTAATCAACGACATTATCAAGCAATTAACGCTACCCCAGAAGTTGTAGCGATGTTTATCGGCTCTCAATTTGAAGACGGCCTGCACCCCTCCACTCTTAATAGAAGATTAGCCGCTATTAAATTTGCCTATTCTTATAATGACCCCCGCAATTTAGACCAGCCAAATCAAAAAATTTGAGAGACAATATCCTTTCTAATGGAGGAAAAAATGTCTCGAAAGAAGTGGTCACCATCGCAAAAATTTGAAATTGCCCTATTAGCCATTAAAGGCGAAATAACATTAAATGAAATCTGTACTCGTTATGAGGTAAGCCCAAGTCAGGTACATGCATGGAAAAAGCAACTGCTTGAACAAGGTGCACAACTGTTTTCAAAAGATGAAAAATCAACGACAGAAAGTGCTAATAAGGTAGAGCGAGAACAAAGCAAATTATATGAAAAAATTGGGCAACTCACCGTTGAATGTGATTTTTTAAAAAAGGTCTGGAGCAAATTCCACGGGAACAGCGGCGACAGCTAATAGAAGATGCTCCAAATGAATTAAGTACAAGACGCTGTTGTGAATTACTGAAAATAAATCGTAGCACGCTGTATTACAATGAAAAACATGATGATATTGATGATATTGATGATATTGATTTGTTGAATATGATTCGTGATATATGGGAGAAATATCCATTTTATGGATATCGCCGAATCACGAAAGAATTAAGAGAAAATAAGCAAATTAAAGTTAATCGTAAACGAATACAGCGATTGATGGTATTGGGCGGGATACGAGCATTATGTCCTGGCCCCAATACAAGCAAACGAAATAAATTGCATGCAGTTTATAAATATTTGCTCAAGGATATGGAAATTACACATGCAAATCAGGTATGGATGGTTGATATAACATATTTACGAATGCCAAAAGGATTTGTGTATTTAGTAGCGATAATAGACGTTTATAGTCGCTATGTTGTTGGTTGGTCACTGTCGAATATGTTGGAAACGGATTTTTGTATTGATGCATTAAAATTAGGGCTCACTCATGCAACACCAGAAATTATTAACAGTGATCAGGGCTGTCAGTTTACAAGTGAGAATTGGATTAATTTCTTGCGTGAATGGAAAATTAAAATTAGCATGACTGGCAAAGGCCGATGTACCGATAACATTTATATCGAACGATTTTGGCGAAGTTTCAAAAGAGAAGAGTTTTATTTAAATGAATATGAAAGTGTAAAAGAATTAAGAAAGGCAATTGGTGATTACATTGATTTTTATAACCGAAAACGTTGGCATCAAGCATTAGGTTATAAGACTCCTGCATCGGTATATTTTTATCAGGAGAGAAAAGCTTGTGGATATGTGGATGAGTTTATCGGATCAACCAACACCCTGCAGGGCGTGTGCACAAGTTAGTTGGAAAAGCAGATAAAGTATTTTTTATTAATTTTAAAATGGAGGAAAGTCTCTCATAAATTTTTAAGGCAGTGGTCTAGACGTGGGGGTCACTATATATTGATATTGCTCAGCAAAAAAGGCAGCTTGAATAAATAAGAAAAATATATTTTATGATTTTTGATCGCAATAAAAATAAAAGTAAGGAATTTTTAACATCAAGGAGGATGAAAATGTCTGAAGGAATGAAATATTGCAGTATCGTAAAACGAGCAGGGAAAGTGCTCTTAAAAATAGAAGATAATTGCCCAAATAAACTAATAGCAATCTTGTCATGCAAATTAGAAGATGACTATCCTGATGCGAAAGGACAAGTCTTTAGTAAAACCACAGGAGAAATTGTTTATCAATGTCGAAGAACAGCGATTTGCTGAAAATATAAGAGTAGACATTGCCTATTACAAGGCAGTTTACGCAATGTTCACTTATTTAAATAATATTCATGAATTATCGAATTTATAATATCTTAAGATTTATTTGCTTAAATAAAATGAAAAGCAACATCTGGGTCATTAGGAGTTAACGATGCATAGAAAGAATGAAATAGAAGCGCAAACTCGGCTTTCATTATTTAAGCAAGCAGTGGGGGAAATAGAAAAGCAAACTACGGATAGACTAAAAGATAATCAAGAACTACCTAGATTATTAGAGCTTATTAAGGAAAATAATATATTAATAGAAAGTGCTCTTAACGAATCTTTGAATGGTGAACAGATACAGTGTTTAGCAAAGACCGGAAAAGAACTACTGGTAGAATTAGAACAAAAGATAAAAACACAAAACAGAAATGTTGCGGCTTTGCTAAGCAGTGAATTTAATAAAATAGAAGCCTATTACTTACCATTTTTGCCCAAAGAAAATCCAACTGCTACTCCAAGTGGTAACCCTTTTCAATCTATGAGTAATTTCACTGCTGGTAGAGATATTAAAGCAAGCCAAGTTTATAATGATCATAAAGCACCAACCAATATTTATTATCAATCAGCTGTAACACATGGAACTCATAGCCCAGCTTATTCTGTTCCTTCTCCATCTTTAGATAAAATACCCCAAGTAGAGAATATTCTATCAGCAGTTAGAAACAGCAATGACTTAAACTCAAATCAAGGAGCAGCTATGGACAAGCCACAAGCAGTTAAGGAAAGACAGCAACAACTTCAG